>JAUYOW010000089.1 GCA_030697825.1 Gemmatimonadales bacterium
ACCAGACCACCGACCACGTATCCCACCACCGCCACCCCCACCCCGACGATGAACAGGTCCATCCCGCACCAGATCACGCCGCGCCCGGTGAACACGCTGCGCGCTCCGCCCACCGCGAAGTGCGACAACATCGAGACCACGAACGACGTCGCGATGGCCGGCACGCCGCTCATGACCAGGAACGGCGCGACCGGGATCAAGGCGCCGATCAACGTGGCGGTCCCCGTCACCAGCCCTTCGCGCAGTGGCGTGCTCCGCTGCTCGCCGATCTTCAGCTCCTCACGGACCTTCTCAGCCAGCGCGCGCTCCGGGTCGCCGATGACCTCGTGGGCCCGGCGGCGCGCCTCCTCCCGCTCGATGCCCTTGGCCTCGTAGAGAAGAGCCAGCTCGTCCTCCTCGACCTCCGGCATCAGCCGGATCTCCTCGGACTCCATCGCTATTTCGTGCGCGTATACCTCCAGCTCGCTCTTGGCCGCGAGATAGCCGGACGAGCCCATGGACAGCGCGTCCGCGATCATCCCCGCCATCCCGGACACGAGCACGACGTGCGGCCCCACGCTCGCGCCGATCACGCCGGCCACCAGCCCGAAGTTCGCGGTGAGGCCATCGTTGAAGCCGTACACCACGTTGCGCAGGAAGCCGCCGGACCCCGCCTGGTGCCACGGCTCTCCGGTCACGCCCGCCATTCCGCCCAGCGTCTCGGCGTGCTCGGCCGATTCCTTGGCCAGGGTGAGCGCGGCGTCCTTTGCTGCACCCGGGGCGCTTTCGCGGTGCAGCGCGAGGTAGCCCTTCACCTCTCGCCCCTCTTCCCGAAGCAACATCCCGGTCAGCACCGACGGCCCGAAACGCCGCGCCGTCCAGGCCAGCAGGCGCGCCCGCGCCGTGGGACTCGGCACTCCCATCGTGACGCCGTTGTCGCCGAGCACCTTGGCCCAGATCTGGGTGTGCCGGTCCTCCACATCGGCGAGGCGGCGGTACAGGTCTTTCTTCTCGGTACTCGGCTCCGCCTCGGCCAGGACGCGATAGAGGAAGGCCGCATCCGCCTCGTCCTGCCAGTGCTCGCGCCAGGCGTCGGTGGTTTCGCGATCGGTGGTCATGACATTAGGATAGCACAGGTCAGCGCGTCACGGTGCCCCAGGGAGCGATATGAAGCCGGCCGGCAGAACCCGGGTCAAGATCTGCTGCATGTCGAGCACGGAGGAGGTCTGGATGGCGATCCGCCACGGCGCCTCCGCCCTCGGCTTCGTTTCCGCGATGCCAAGCGGGCCGGGCCCCGTCCCAGACGACACGCTGCGACGCATCGCCGGCGTCGTGCCCCCCGGGATCGCCACCTTCCTCCTGACGAGCAGGCAGGACGCCACCGCGATCATCGCCCAGCAGCGAAAGCTCCGGCTCAACACCATCCAGATCTGCGACCGGCTGCTGATCGGGACGCATCGCGACCTAAAGCGGGCGCTGCCCGGGGTCGCCATCGTCCAGGTCATCCACGTCTCAGGCGAGCGCTCCCTGATGGAAGCGGCCGAGGTAGCACCCCACGTCGACGCCATCCTTCTCGACTCGGGCAATCAGGACCTTGCCGTGAAGGAGCTGGGAGGAACGGGCCGCACCCATGACTGGACCCTCAGCCGGCGCATCCGCGAGCTGGTGGACGTGCCGGTCTGGCTGGCCGGTGGCCTCAACGCCGGCAACGTGGCCGAGGCGATCGGCGCGGTGGAGCCGTTCGGCGTGGACCTGTGCAGCGGCGTGCGGACCGACGGCAAGCTCGACGAAGACAAGCTGAAGGCGTTCACAGACGCCGTCGAGCGGGCCAACCGGAGTTGAGCCGGGAACCGCCGGAGGGCAGCTCGCATTACGACGGGGAACCCATGACAGTCAAACGCCACCACTGGATCGTCCGCTTCACGCACTGGGTGAACGGCGTGCTTCTCGTCGGCATGATCGCGAGCGGGCTCCAGATCTACCTCGTGCTGCTCGGCGCGCTGTCGCTTCTGACGGGGTGGGCGATCTGGAAACCCGTCCAGCTCGGCTGGCTGACTTC
Organism: Gemmatimonadales bacterium; assembly: GCA_030697825.1. NCBI lineage: Bacteria > Pseudomonadati > Gemmatimonadota > Gemmatimonadia > Gemmatimonadales > Gemmatimonadales bacterium. The sequence continues at coordinate 2,039 of JAUYOW010000089.1, forward strand.
ACTGTTCGGCGGCTACGAGCTGGCGCGCTACTGGCATTTCCTAACGGTCTGGATCTTCGTCGGCTTCATACTCGTGCACGTTGCGCTGGTCTTCCTGGTGGATCCCGCGTCGATGCGGGCGATCGTCACGGGATGGTACAGGGGGAGGTTTCCGAGCCATGGAGCGTGACACGAGTAGGTCAGCAGGCCAACGGGCCGGCGCGCCGAGCGCTGCGGAACCGCGCGCTGGGTCGCTCGACCGCCGCCAATTCGTGCTCGCCGCCGCCGCCGGCGCATCGTCGGTGTTGAGCGCCTGTGGCTGGGACGGCGGGCCGTTCGCGAAGCACCTCGCCGGCTTCTCCGGCTTCAACGACTGGGTATCGGCGCGGCTGCTCAGCGATCGGCTCGCGCGCGAGTACCCGGTCGCGAAGCGCACCCCCGAGCGCGACTTTCCGGCGTACTTCGTCAGCCGAGGCATGCCGATGCTCGCCGACCCGGCGGCGTGGCGCCTCGAGGTGACGGGGCTCGTTATGCGGCCGGCCTCGCTCACGCTCGAGCAGGTAATGGCGTTCCCGCGGCTCACCTACACCGTCAAGCATCACTGCGTAGAAGGCTGGAGCGCGATCGCGACCTGGAGCGGCGTGCCACTCCGCGCTCTGGCCGACCGCGTCGAGCCGCTGTCCGCCGCCCGGTACGTGATGTTCCGCTCGTTCGACAGCGGGTACTCCAACGGCTGGGACCTGGCGTCCGCGATGCACCCGCAGACCATCCTCGCCTACGCATACAACGGTCGCCGCCTCAGGCCCGATCACGGCGCGCCGCTCCGCCTCTACTCGCCGACCAAGCTCGGCTACAAGAACACCAAGTACCTGCTCTCGGTGGAGTTCACTGACCAACGGCCCGGAGGCTACTGGGAGGACCGGGGCTACCCCTGGTTCGGCGGGGTGTAGGCGGGCCGGCCGCGAGTCGCAGTCGACCCTGAAGCTGGCGCGAGTCCGCGCGCGGCCTTACGTTGAACGCACAGCATGCCCCTCGGCCTCACCCCCGTCCGCACTAGGCGCGACCTCAAGCGCTTCATCTACCTTCCGGAGCGGCTCCACCGCGACCATCCGAAGTGGATGCCTCCCATCTATTGGGATGAGTGGGACTACTTCAATCCCAGGAAGAACCGCGCCTTCGGGTACTGCGATACCACGCTGGCACTGGCGCACCGCGATGGCGAGCTGGTGGGCCGGGTGATGGGGATCGTCAACCGGCGGCACAACGAGAAGATGGGCGAGACGACGGCACGCTTCTCGTGCCTCGAAAGCACGGAGGACCCCGAGGTGGCCCACGCGCTCCTCGCCTGGGTGGAGGACTGGGCGCGCGGACTCGGCATGACGAAGATCGTCGGTCCGCTCGGCTTCACCGACCAGGACCCGGAGGGGTTCATGGTCGAGGGCTTCGACCAGGAACCGACCATCGTGACCTATTACAACTTCCCGTACATCGTCCGGTTCCTCGAGGCGGAGGGGTACACGAAGGAGATTGACTACGTCGTCTACAAGGTCCCCGTTCCGCCACAGGTGCCGGAGTTCATCGAAAAGGTGGCGGATCGCGTCGCGCGGCGCGGTGAGTTCAAGCTGGTGGAGTTCGTCTCCAAGTCCCAGGCCAAGCCGTACATCCGGCCCGTCCTGGCGCTGATGAACGAGACGTTCGCGGAGATCTACGGGTACTCGCCGCTCGACGAGATGGAGATGACGGAGCTGGCGAAGAAGTACCTTCCCCTCCTCGATCCACGGTTCGTGAAGGTCGTCGAGAAGGACGGGCAGGTCGTCGCCTTCATCATCGCCATGCCCAACCTGTACGAGGGCATCGTGAAGTCGCGAGGCCGGCTCTTCCCCTTCGGCTTCATCCACATCCTGCGCGCGGCAAAGCGCGCCAAGCAGCTCGACCTGCTCCTCGCTGGGATAAAAGAGGAGTACCGCGGCCGCGGCCTGGACATGCTGATGGGACGCGCGATCCTCCGCTCCGCGATCCCCGCCGGGTTCACGGTGATGGACAGCCATCACGAGCTCGAGACGAATGCCAAGGTGCGCGCCGAGATGGAGCGCGGTGGCGGCCAGGTCTACAAGCGGTACCGCATCTTCCAGAAGGCCCTCGATTCGGCCTGAAACCAGGTCTTGACTTCTGCTACTACAGATGTAGAATGACCCCATGGACGATAATCTCGAGCTGACCGAGCTTCAGTTGGACGTCATGCGCGCGCTGTGGGCCCGATCCGAAGCATCCGTTTCCGAGGTACATGCGGCGCTTCAGGGAGAGCGGGGTCTGGCCCTCACCACGGTCGCCACGATACTCACCCGGCTGGAGAGGGCCGGGTTGGTGGCGCGCCGGTCGGAGGGCCGACACTATGTCTACCGGCCGCTCGTATCGGAGGAAAGGGTTCGTCACTCGATGGTCAGCGGGCTCGCCGAGCGACTCTTCAACGGAGACGTCACGGCGCTGGTGAGCCATTTGCTTGCCGAAAGGGAGATCGCCCCGGGCGACCTCGCCCGCGTGCGGCGGCTGATCGAGGCCCAGGAACAGAAACCGGAGTCCTGACATGGCCATCCTGCTCAGCGTGGTTGCCTGGCTCCTCACGTACTTGATGCACAGCACCGTCCTGCTTGGCGGGGCCTGCGTGCTGTTTGCGTTAGGCGTGGTGCGGACGAATGCGGCGAGGGACACCCTGTGGAAGGTGGCGCTCGTTGGCGGCCTGTTGACGGCGACGGCGCAGCTGGCGCTGCGGGTCGAGCCTTACGGCGGTAACGCGATGCTCACTCCCACCGAGGAGTCCGCGTTCATCGATGTGTCGGCCCGCGGAATGGCGCCCCCCGCCTTCCGTAGCTCATCCGGGCGCGTCGGCTCGACGGCGGGCCCGGCCCTGGTCGAGTCGCAGGCCGGCTACGGCGCTGGTGGCTCCGCCGCCGGACCGGAGGTTCGCGAGGCGGCGCCTGCCCCACGCTTCCGCCGGGTGCTCAGTGGGGTCAACGTCAGCTGGCCGGCGTCGCTCCTCCAGCTCTGGTTCTTCGGGGCGCTCGCCTTCGGCATGCGTCTGGTCGTCACGCGCGGCTGCCTGGCTCGCCGGCTGCGCGCCCGCCGCGTGCTTACGGACGGACCGCTGGTCGAGATGCTCGACGCGTTGCGCGCGTCCGCCGGCGTCCGACGGAGGGTGCGCCTCAGCGTGAGCGACGAGATCTCGGGGCCGATCGCGTTCGGGTGGGATGAGATCGTCCTGCCGGCGCGGGCCCTCGACGGCCTCGCGCCCGCCGAGCAGCGGGCGGTACTCGCGCACGAGCTGGGGCACCTGGTCCGCCGCGACCCCGCGTGGCTCGCGTTGAGCGCCGCCATCGAGAGCGTCTTCTACCTCCAGCCCTTGAACCGCGTGGCCAGGCGCCGGCTCCAGGAGACCGCCGAGTACCTGTGCGACGACTGGGCGGCGGATCGCACGGGCGGGGGGCTCGTGCTCGCCAAGTGCCTAGCCGAAGTCGCGACCTGGATGAACGGCGCGCCGCGGATGGCCGTCGCGGGGATGGCCGAGAACCGGTCGCACCTGGTGGCGCGCGTGCAGCGCCTGCTCGACGGCACGCGTCCAGGAGTGCGCCGGACGACGTGGGCCTGGCGCGCGGCCGTCGGCGCCGGAGCGCTGGCGCTGGTCGCATGGGCGGCGCCGGGCGTCGCCGCGGGAGAAGTGGCAACGGAACGCGTCGAGGAGCCGCGCGTTCCGCGCGCCGGCGCGCCAGCCCCTCCGGACAAGGAGGACCTCGTGGCGGCCGAGGTCGGTGGCGGCGAAGGCTGGATGTCCATCCGCGAAGGGGGACGGCTGCTCGTGCTGCACCAGGGCTATAGCGTGCGGCTGCGTGGCCGCGGGCGCATCGCGTTCCGCCAG
>JAUYOW010000090.1 GCA_030697825.1 Gemmatimonadales bacterium
GAGGTGGTCGGGGGAGAACTCGTCATCGTCGTCGAGCGGGGCGAGCCACTCGCCACGCGCCTCGGCCAGTGCGAAGTTCATCGGTGCCGCGCCCGCCACCATCCACCGCGCGTAGGGCTCCTCGGGATAGTTTCCGCGCTCGGGAAGGTTCACGAACCGGATCCGCGGGTCCTTGAGCGCCTTCACCCGCTCCTCCGTGTCGTCGGTGCAGTGGTCGCCCACGATGAGCAGCTCGAAGTGGGGATAGGTCTGCGCCAGGACCGTCGGGATGGTGCGCTCGCAGAGCACCGCGCCGCGGTTGTACGTGGCGATGCGCACCGTGACGAGCGGCTTCCGGTCGCGGTCGAAGAGCGTCGCGTACGCGGGATCGTTTCTTGCCTTGGCGAGGAGCGCCCGGTATTGATGAATGATCTTGAGTTCCCGGAGCCAGAGATCGGGCCGCCGCGAGTACCGAACCAGGCGGTCCAGGCGTGCCACCAGGGTGTCCCGGCACGTGGGAAGGACGTGATGACGATGTGGGGTCTCGGCCTCGATGTGCGCTATCCTAAGGGCGCACCGGCGCGCTGTCCAGCGGCGCGGTCGGTCTCTTGACGGGCGTGCCGCGGGTCAGCGTGGTCATCCCCACCTGGAATGGCGCGGACATGCTGCGCGCGGCGCTCCTTTCCCTGCGCGGGCAGGCTTTCCGCGACTTCGAGACGATCGTCGTGGACAACGGCTCGACCGACGGCACGGTCGAGATGCTCGCGGGCGAGTTCCCCGAGGTGCGGCTGGTCGCGCTCGCGGAGAACCGCGGTTTCGCGGCGGCCACGAACGCGGGGCTCCAAGCGGCGCGCGGCGAGATCCTCGTGTGTATGAACAACGACTGTGAGGCGGACCCGGGCTGGATCGCGGCGCTGGTGGACGCCCTCGAGCGGCGCCCGGACGCCGGCAGCGTCGCCTCGAAGATGCTGCGGGCGCGGGAGCCGGGCATCATCGACGCCGCGGGAGACACCGTGAGCCTGGTGGCGTGGAACATCGGCCGGGGAGAGCCCGATGGCCCGCGCTTCGCCGAGGGCCGCGAGGTACTCAGCGCCTGCGCGGGCGCGGCGGCCTACCGGCGTACCGTGTTCGAGACGGTCGGCTGGTTCGACGAGGACTACTTCGCGTGGTTCGAGGACGTGGACCTCGGACTCCGCGCGCAGATCGCCGGCTTCCACTGCTGGTACGAGCCGACGGCGGTCGTGCACCACCTCGGCTCCGCGACCGCCAACCGCGCGAGCGCCACCAAGGCGTTCTACACGGCGCGCAACGCGCTGCTGGTGTTCTTCAAGACCATGCCGCTGCCGCGGCTGATGCTGTGGGCGCCGCTGATGCTCCTGTGGCCGTGGGTGAACCCGGTGCTCAACCGCCGCCCGCTCGGCCCTTACGCGCGGGCCTGGGTGGCGTTCTTGAGGTTGCTGCCCCGGACGTGGCGCAAGCGCCGGGCCATCTACGCGCGCCGCCCGCGCGAGGTCGCGCGGGTGCGCGCGCTGCTGGACAGCCCCCTGGACGACATCCGGCGCGCGCTGCGGGGCGCGCGCCGTACCTCTTCGGCGCTGGCCTCGCCGGCGGGGACACCGTGAGGCGGCACCGCCAGCTCCTCTGGGTGTTCGCGGGTGCTCTGCTGGTGCGACTCGTGTTGCTCGTGGCGCGCAGCGACTACGTCGTCCACGACGAAGGCTACTACCTCCTCATCGCGCGCAACCTGGCGGCCGGCCACGGCTTCTCGCTGAACGGGCTGCCGCACGTCGCGCTCTCGCCGCACCAGCCGCTCCTCGTGGCCGGCCTCACGCTCGCCGGGATGCCATTGCTCTGGGCATCAAGGCTTCTCGCCGCCGTGGCGGGAGCGCTCCTCGTCGTGCCCGTGGCGTTCCTGGCGCGCTGGTGGTACGGCGAGCGCGCCGGTCTCGCGGCCGCGCGTTCGGCCCCGGAACCACGCTGTTCTCCAGCGCGTTCGGCGCGATCCGCCGGGCGGTGTGGGAGGCTCTCCCGTTCCCCGGCATCGTGATGAGCGAGGATCAGGCGTGGGCGCTGGCGGCGCTCCGGGCCGGGCACGAGATCCGCTACGAGCCGCGGGCCGCCGCGTACCACGGCCACCGCTACGGCTTAGCCCGAGCCTTCCGGCGCAA
>JAUYOW010000091.1 GCA_030697825.1 Gemmatimonadales bacterium
TTCATGATGCCCTCGCTCGTCAAGTGGCTCGGCTACGCCTAGCGAATGAAGTCCATCACATCAAGCGCATTCTGCCGCCCGAGGCGGATTTCCCAGTTCGTGCTGGGCTCGCGGACGTCGTTGCTGCCGATCAGCTCGTAGTTGCTCAGGCCGGAGCGGTCGTAGAAGATATAGTACCGCATCCGCCCTCTCATGTACTTCCACACCTCGTACGGCCGCGGCGACGCGGACGGACGCCGCAACAGGTCATCGGGGCGCCCGTTGCGCAGGTACACCCTGCCGCGGTCGGTCCGCCATCCCGCCACGGCGGCCGGCCCGCTTTCCCCGAACGCGGCGTTCACATAGGCGACGGTCCGCAGGAACTCGGTCAGCGCCGCGTTGTCGGGCATGCCGGGTGTCGGATCCCGGCGCCGCCATGCCTCCCGCATGAAGCGTCGCTTGCCGGTCAGGCTGAGCGACATGAACACGCCGCGCTCGGCGTCCTCCAGCAGATACTCGGTCGGCCCGTACAGCGAATCGAGGGCCGCCTCCGACATCGCCTCGAACTCGTCTTCGGGAGCGGCCGCCCTCACCTCGGCGGGCGCGCTCTGCGGAATCACCTCGAACGGCGCTTCAGCCGTCAGCGTGCTGTCGCCCAGGCGAAGCACCAGCCGCAACGCGTAGCGCCCTTCCGGCAGGCCGGTCAGGTCGAGCGAGCCGCGCGCCACGCCACCGGCGGACTCGAAGCGCACCTGCCGCGGCGGCGTCCGTACCATGCGCCGCCCACCCGCTCCGACGACCTCGGCGACCAACTCCGCATCGCTGGCGGCACCCGGCCAAGGGTACACCTCCAGGTAGTACGCGATGCGGGCACTGTCCAGAACCAGCCGCGGGATCGGCGCGCTGCGCATCGCCAGGCCCGCACGTCGAATCACTCCGGGCGCCACGGCCCCGGTGTCCGCCGGCCGCACCTCCGTCGCCAGCACCAGGTCCGAGAGCGGCGGCCGCGCGCTGAAGGCCCGCACGACCAACTGCTGCTCGATGGCGGAGGCCTGCCCGCCTTCGGGCACGGCGCGCAGCTGCACCGTGTATGTCCCGGGCGCCGCCGCGAACCGGAAACTCTCGGTCGCCGTCGCCCCAGGAACCCGGGCCAGCGCAGCGGGGACTTCGCGGTCCAGGCCTCCGCTAGTCAGCGCCGTTCCCGCGCTATCGCGGACCGCGATTTCGACCCGGTACCGCGCGGCGCCTTCGTGCGCGACGGCCGACGTCACGGCGAGCAAGCGGACTTCCGCGAGCACCTCGACGACCGTGCTGCCGTCGCCCGGCCGGTAGAACCGGGCGGCCGCGACGCTGATCGCGGGCACCTGGCCCTGCGGCCTCCACGGCGCTCCGGAAACAAGGCCCAGAAGCGCCGTAGCCATTCCCATCAGATGTCCGTCCATTGTCATCCGCCGAGCGCCGGTCCGTCCCGGGGGGCGGACCGGCGCACCGGCGATCCTGCTACCAGGTCAAGCCAATCGAGATCATGTTGACGCCCCCCAACAGGCCCATATGCCGGTAGGCGTAGTCGAACCCGACGGTGAATCCCGGGGCGCGGCCGAAGCGCAGGCCGCCGCCGGCCGAGAAGCCGTCCATCCCCTCACCATCGGCGCTGGTATCGAACCCCGCGTAGTCGGCGCTAGCCGAACCCGTGGGGTCGAGGTTGTTGTCCGGGGAGTACGTGTAGCCGATCCGGCCGGCCAGCGACACCGTGTTGGATACCGTGACGTTGTACTCGCCCGCTACGTTGAAGCCGGGATCCGAGTTGTTGGGCTGGTTGAACTCACCCAGCAGGCTCATGCGCGAGCGCGCCTGTGAGAACACGTCGTACGCCAACGACATCCGGAACGTAACGGGCAGGCTCCAGCCCTTGCTCTTCAGCTGGGCGTCGGCCGGATCCTGGGGAATGTCCTGCTGGTCGCCCGGATCGCGCGTGACGGCGACGTTGAGCGCGGTGCCCTCGTGCTTGATGGTGGTGCCCAGGTTCTGCACGGTGAAGCCGGCGCGAATCGCCCGGCCGCCGATGGTGGCCATGAACATCGTGCCGAAGTCCACCGCGAACGCGCCGCCCGAAACGGTGCCGAGCTGGTCGTTGACGAACTTCCCCGTGATGCCGGCGGCGAACCGGTCGGAAAAGCGCTGCGCGTACGTCAATCCCACGGCCGTTTCGGCGACCGAGTACGTCTCGCCGGATTCGCCGTCCGGGTCGGCGACGGTGTACACGGGCTGATCGCCGAAGCCGAACGAGGTGATCGACACCCCGAGCGCCCGCGAGCCGCCCGACACGGGGAAGCCCGCGCCGACCCATGTGTAGCGCGTGTCCGCCAGGTATCTCATGGTGGACGCCTGCACCGCGGAGTGCCCCATCAGCGCGAGACCGGCGGGATTGAAGTGCACCGCCGACACGTCGTTCACGAGGGCCGAGAACGCGTTGCCCAGGGCGGCGC
>JAUYOW010000092.1 GCA_030697825.1 Gemmatimonadales bacterium
CTCCCGTATTCGTGGTAGTATGGGGCGCGGTGGAGCTCGTGCGTCGGGAGGAGCGGACGTGCGGTCGCGCAGGCGGATAGAAACGACGTCGTCGCGAGAATGAAGGCTGAGCGTGCGCGGCGGACGGCGTCCAAACTACTCGGCAGCATGGGGCCCTCTTCGTCAGGCGGCGACCGGCAGCGGCTCGGGCACCGCCGGGAACGTCCGCGTACCGCCTCCAGCCGCAAGCATACGATGGGTTGGCGCCGGCGTCCAGGTGCGGGGGACGGCACAGTCGCTGGGGCAGCGGTCGGACATCCTCGCCCACCGGCGCCGTCGAGAGTCCGGGTCCCGCGGCTAGAGCCGCGGCTCGGCCAAGGGACTGCCGCTGAAGCGGCGGTCCGCTATTGTCCCGCCGCCTCGGTTGTCATACCGTAGATTCGTGCAGCCATTCGAAACCACGCCGCCGGACGTGCAGGACCTCCTCCGCAAGCCCATCAAGGACCTGGGCCTGCGCCTCGAAGGCTCCCCGCTCGAGAAGTACGTCACGCAGTTGTACAAGGAGATCGAGCGGAAGGGGCTCAAGCACTTCCGCCCCGCCTGTTATCTCACGGACGAGTGGGGCTGCCCATCCGGCGAGCCCGTCATCGGCATCCCGTTCTACCTCGCCGACCCGAAGGTCGCCGCGCTCGAGCGCGACATGAACGACCTCGAGGACGAGCGAGAGATCCTGATGTACCTCCGGCACGAAGCCGGCCACGCGTTCAACTACGCCTACGAGCTGTACAAGTCCGACGAGTGGCGCGACCTCTTCGGCCCGTTCCGCCGCCCCTACCGCGAGCACTACCGTCCGGTGCCGTTCTCGCGCCGGTTCGTGCGCCACCTCGCCGGCTGGTACGCCCAGAAGCACCCGGACGAGGATTCCGCGGAGACGTTCGCGGTGTGGCTCACGCCGCGCTCCAACTGGCGCAAGCGCTATCGTGGCTGGGGCGCCCTGCGGAAGCTGCGCTACGTCGATCGCACCGCGCGAAAGGTCGCGGACAAGGAGCCGCTGCGCGCGATGGGCGCGACCGACGTGACGGTGGAGGAGATGGAGATCACGGTCGAGGACTTCTACAAGCACAACGCTCCGGATGAGGCGCAGGCCATCGCCGACCTCGCGCTCGACACGGACCTCACCGACATCTTCCTCAAGGCGTCCTCGCGGCGCCGCAACGGCATCCGGCCGGCCGCCCTGCTGATGGCGGAGCACCGCAAGCAGATCGTGGACAAGATCACCTACTGGACCGGCGTGCGGCGGCCGCTGATCAAGAAGCTGGTGGAGTCCATCGAGGGCCGCGTGAGCGAGCTGAAGCTCTCGGCGCTGAAGGGCCGCGAGTCCACCCATGTGGTGGAGATCACCGCGTACGCGACGACGCTCGCGATGAATTACCTCACCCGCGGCAAGTTCGTGCAGCCCTGAGGGAGGCGTGACGACGCACTCGAACCTCAAGATCGCGATCCTCTACGACGTCTGGGAGAACGGCGCCGAGGCGCCGGCGCTCCCGCCGGCCGAAGAGCCGGCGCCCCAGCGCCGCCGCAAGGGCAAGCGGCGGAAGAAGCAGCGCCGCCCCAAGCTCGACCGCGAGGAGATCTTCGACGCCCTGACCAAGCTCGGCCACGAACCGTCGTATCTCGTGGTGGACGGCGAGGACCGCAGCCTGACCGCGGTCTCGAAGTGCAATGCGGACCTGATCTTCAACCTGACCGAGTCCTACGCCGGCGACGACACCAAGGACATGCACCTGGCCGCGTACCTCGAGCTGATCGACATGCAATACACCGGCGCAGGCCCGCACGGGCTCTACCTGGCGCAGAACAAGGCGCTCGCCAAGAAGATCTTCCACTTCCACGACATCCGGACCCCGTTCTTCGCGGTCTCCTTCAAGGGCCAGCTGGACCACGCGCACGATATCGCCTTCCCGCTCATCGTGAAGCCGCTCTCGGAAGACGGCTCGATCGGTATCGACGCCGGTTCCGTCGTGTCGAGCGTCAAGGAGCTGATGGAGCGGATCGAGCACATCCAGGAGACCTACGACTCGCCGGCGCTGATCGAGGAGTACATCGAGGGGCGCGAGATCTACGCGGCCATCCTGGGCAGCACCGAAAAGCCGGAGGCGCTGCCGCTGGTGGAGCTGGACCTCTCCAAATTGCCTGAGGGGACGCCGAAGATCGCGGGCACCGAAGTGAAGTGGGAGGAAGAATCGGAGGCGTATAAGAAGACGCATTCGCACGTCGCGGAAGACCTGGACGACCAGACCAAGGAGCATCTCCAGCAGACTGCGCTCGCGGCGTATCAGGCGTGCAGGTTGCGGGACTACGGCCGCATCGACATGCGGCTTACGCCGGAGGGGAAGATCTACGTGATCGAGGCTAACCCGAATCCGTGGCTAAGCTCCGGGGCGGAGTTCGCGATGGCGGCCAAGGCCTCGGGCCGGAGCTACTCGGAGCTGATGCAGGACATCGTGGACCTGGCGATGGCGCGGTACGACTGAAGACTAGGATCGCAGAACGCTGATGACGGTCAGGATCAGGCCGACGGTCGTCGCCGCGCTGCCCACCCAGTAGATGAACATCCACTTCAGCAGCTCGGCGCGCGTCTCGGCGAGACCGGACTTGAACTCACCGCGCAGCTCGGAGCGGAGGAAGTCCATCTCCTGGCGCAGCTGCCCGAAACCGGCATCTGTCTCCCGGCGCACCTGTCGCGACGCCGCCTCGGACGCGGCGAACCCGGCATCCATCTCCTGGCGCAGTCGATCCAACGCCGCGTCGGAGCGGGCGAACCGGAGGTCCATGCTCCCGCTCAAACCCGACACGCGTTGCTCCAGCTTCGCGTCGAAACGCGCGAAGTTGGTGTCGAACTGCTCGCGGATCCCCGTGTGGTACGCGACGTCCACCTGGTTGAACCACTCCACCAGTTCGTTGGCGATCTCATCGCCCAGAGTTTCGTAGAACTTCTTCGACAGCTTGGCTGTGACCGGCACTCGGCGCCTCTCCACCCGGGGTCAGGCGCCATTCTAGTATACGCTCGGCCAACTACATAACCAAAACAATGCGGCACGACATCATTGCAGCGCACCGGCTTGCTAGACCCTCACCTCCGAGTGCGCGCCCAGCGACGCGCTCCCCTTGAGCCCCTCCACCACCACGTCGTCACCGAGCATCGCGCCGTCGAGCCGCGCGTTCTCGATCCGGCAGCTCTTCCCGATGATAGCGTCCGTGACCGTGCTGTCGCGCACCAGCGTGCCCGTCTCGATGCTCACGTTCGGCCCCACCGTCGAACGCTCGATGATGACGTCGTCCTCGAGGTAGAGCGGTTCGATCAACGTCGTCCCCGGCGAGAGCTTGCGCGCGCCCGTCGTGCGCGGCGCCCGCGCGCCCATCGGCTCGCCCGACATGCCCTGGTGGCGCCTCTCCAGCAGGATGCGGTTGGTCTCGAGCATCGTGTTCAGCGCGCCGCAGTCGTACCATCCCGCGACCTCCGCCGTCCTGATCTTCCGCCCATGCTCGATCATCCACTGGAAGGCGTCGGTGAGATACCACTCGCCCTGGTGCTGCGGGTTGGCGAGCACGTGGTCGATCCCCTGCCACAGAGCGTCGGTGTCGCGGATGTAGTAGAGCCCGATGTTCGCCAGCTTCGATATCGGCTCCTTGGGCTTCTCGACGATCCTCGTCATGTACCCCGGCGCGTCCGTGACGACCACGCCGAAGCGCTGGTAGTCCTCGACTTCCTTGGCCCAGATGATGCCGTCGTCCTGGCTCGTCTTCACGCCCGACAGGTCCGCGTCGAAGATGGTGTCCACGAAGACGATGAGCACCGGCTCCTTCACGAACGGCCGAGCGAGGTTGATCGCCCCCGCCGTCCCGTCCTGCACTTTCTGCTCCACGAAGCGCTGGGGGACGGGGTAGTGCTTCCGCGCGTACGCCTCGACCTGCTCCTTGAGATGGCCGGTGATGAAGATCAGCTCGGAGAGATCGAGCCCCTCGAGCTTGTCCATCACCCAATCCATGACCGGGCGGCCGGCCACCTTGAGCAGCGGCTTCGGCACCAGGTGGGTGTGCGGCCGGAGCCGCGTCCCCTTCCCCGCGAGCGGGATGATCACTTGCACGTCAGACCCTCCCGTACCGGTCCTGGAGCCGGACCACGTCGTCCAGGTGCGGCGTCGAAGCCTCCAGCACGTCGGTGCGCTCGATCGCCTCGAACTGGTGGACCATCCCGGTCGGCACCTGCTGCGCCGAACCCGCGATCATCTCCCGATCGACCAGCTCACCCGCCTCGTTCCGGTAGCGGAAGATCATCCTGCCGCGCAGCACGTAAATGGACTCGTGTTTCTGGTTGTGGTATTGCAGGCTGAGGCAGTGACCCGGCTCGATGTGCAGGATCTTGCCGACGTACTGGTCCGCCACGGCCCAGATGATCTCGTAGCCCCACGGCTTGTCGATGTGCTTCGGCGTGAACGGGTGCGGATGCTCGGCCATCAGTACCCCGGGATCGTCAGCAGGAGCGAGCTAGGCGACGTCACGCAGGCGCGGGCGCAGACGCCGCAGCCCACACAGCTGTCGCCGATGACGGGGCGTCCCTTCAGGTCGAGGTCCAGCGCCTCCGGACCGATCGGGCAGACCCGGGCGCACACCCCGCACTCGATCCCCTGGAACGCGATGCATCGCTCGGTGTCGAGCGCGAGCGTGCCCATCTTCTCGCTCGCCCACCCGTCGAGCGGCGGGACCAGGGCGCCGGTCGGGCAGACCGTCGCGCAGAACATCCCTTCGCACGCGATGCACGGCTGCCGCATCGGTTCGATGGCCGGCGTGCCCGCCGCCAGCCCCGCATTGGTCGGCGCCGTGACGATGGCGTCCACGGGACAGGCCTCCACGCAATAGCCGCACCGGGTGCAGGCCGCGAGGAACGCCGGCTCCGGCAGCGCGCCCGGCGGCCGGAAGTGCCGGCGCGGCGCCATGCGGTCCGCGAGCAGCCCGGCGGCCTCCTGCGCGATCAGCTTGAATGCTTCGCCCAGGAACCCGCGGCGGGAGTACGCGCCGTCGGCCGGGATCGGTCCGCCTGCTTTGAATGTCACGACCAAGAGAATCTACACCAGATGGGGACGGCGGGGACCACGCGGCACTGGCCGCGGGCTCGCGTGCTACGCCGGGCCGCCGGCGCCCGGAGCGTGCAGCATGCGGTAGCGCAGCAGCTGAAGTTTGCGCCGGATCGAGCCGTCGAACACCCGGTCGCCGATGCGCACGATCACCCCGCCCACCAGGGCCGGGTCGGCGCGGAAATGGGAGAGGACGGTCTTGCCGACGGCCTTGGTGAGCCGCTCGGATATGGCCGCAGCGAGGGCGTCGTCCACCGGCCGCGCCGTCACTACGCCGGCGTGAACCCGGTTGAGGTGACGGTCCACGAGGAGCTGGTAGGCCTCGCTGATGTCCGGGAACATCCCCTGCCTTCCACGCTGCACCACGGCTTGGAGGAACCGGACAAACTGCACCGGCGCATGCCCCTTGAGCGCCTCCTCCAGCACCCGTTTCTTGGCCGCTTTCGTCACCCGAGGCGACTCCAGCACCGCGCGGATCTTCGGCTCGGTGGTGATCGCGCCGGCCACCGCATCGATGAGCAGGCCGAACCCGGCGACGTCGCCGTGGCGCTCCGCCGTGGCTACGAGCGCCTCGGCGTAGTTACGCGCGACGACGAAGTTCTTCACGATCGGCTGTCGTGCATGGCGTTGAGGTAGTCCTGCACCAGCCGGCGGTCGGATTCGGTGTCCAGGTTCTTCCCGATCACCTTGCCGGCCGCCGCGATCGACAGCTCGACCGCCTCATGCCTGAGTTCCGCCAGCGCGCGGTCCTTCTCGATCTCGATCTCGCGCCGCGCCCGCGCCAGCAGCTCTTCCTGCTCGGCCCGGCCCTTGGCCACGATCTCCTCGCGCAGCTTCTCGCCCGCCTGCCGGCCCGACGCCACGATCTCCTGCGCCTCGGACCGCGCGCCGGCCACCTGGGCCTGGTAGTCGGCCAGGAGCCGCTGCGCCTCGGCGTTCGCCTTGGCCGCGGCGTCCAGCTGCCCCTGGATCCGCTGCTCGCGCTCCTCGATCGTCTTGAGGATCGCGGGCCACGCCGTCTTCGCCAGGATCACCATCAGGATGCCGAAGATGAGCAGCGTCCAGATCGTGACGCCCGGGTTGATGTCGAACGGGCCGCCGCCGCCCTCTTCCTGGGCGGCGGCGAGGAGGAAGCCGAAGAGGGTCACTTGAAGACCTTGAACAGGAGCATGAATACCAGCGCCGCCAGCGTCGCGCCCTCGATGAGCGCCGCCGTCAGGATCATCGCGCCGCGGATGTCGGCCGACGCCTCCGGCTGCCGCGCCATCGCTTCCACCGATTGGCCGCCGATGCGCCCGATTCCGAGGCCGGCGCCAATGATCGCGAGCCCCATGCCGATGCCGGCGCCGAGGAGCGCGTTGTTGTTGAGCGCCGTCTTGACGGCATCGCCCGCGGCCTGAGCCGCATCCTGAAGCATGAACATCTGACTTCCTCCCGGGACGTTGATGAAACGCGGCCTAGTGCTCGTGCTGCATCAGGCCGATGAAGACACTCGTGAGCAACGCGAAGATGTACGCCTGGAGAACCGCGACCAGCAGCTCCAGCGCCATCATGAACAACACGAAGACCACCGATCCGCCCGCCACCCCCCACCGCACCAGGAAGGGCCCGGTGCCGAACAGGAAGATGAGCCCCATCAGCGACAGGATCACGAAGTGGCCCGCCGTCATGTTCGCGAACAACCGCAGCATCAGCGCGAACGGCTTCACGAGCTTTCCGATCAGCTCGATGGGGATCATGATCATCGTCAGGATCACCGCCGTGACGCCAGTGGTGCCCGGCGGCACGAAGACTATCGTCTTGAGATAACCTTTCGGCCCCAGCGCAACCATCCCCGAGATCTCGATCGTGGCGAACGCCGTGATGGCGAGCGCACCGGTCACCGCCAGGTTGCCGGTAGCCGTCGCCCCGAAGGGCATCAAGCCGAGCAGATTGCAGTACAGGATCAGCCAGAAGAGAGTGAGGATGTACGGGGCGAAAGTCGCCCCGCCGTGGTGGCCGATGTTCGCGATGGCGACGTCGTTGCGGACGTAGACGACCATCGCCTCGATCATGCTGGCCACGCCCTTGGGCGCCCCGCCCTGCGCGCGCTGGCGGGTGAGGGCGCGTCCGGTGAGGAACATCGTCAGCCACACCAGGAACGCGGCGAAAGCCAGGAACACCACGTGCTTGGTAGGCGTGAGGTCCACCGCCAGGCTGCCGATGTGCACCATCCACGACTCGGCGGGAGGCAGATGAATGACCGACTCGCCGCCCCACGGCCACTCGAACGCGATCTCGTGCGCGTCCGAGGTGTGGTGCAGGATCATCTCGCCGATGTCGGGCCCTTGCCTCATGTCAGGAACTTGTTCTCCGCAAAGAGGAGCGAGAGCAGCACCGTCAGGTATCCCGCCGCGACCCAGAGGGGCGGCAGCACCGCGTTGAACCCGATCAGGACGGCGGCGACGATCACCAAGCTCACGGCGCGCGCCGCGATGGTCGCCACGAAGCGGCGGTTGAACTCACCGGCCGGCGCCGCCATGCCGGGCCGGAGGCTCGCCACCGCGGCCACCTGCGCCCCGAACGCCACCGCGCTTCCCACCAGCGAGGCGGCCAGTGCCATCACCCCCGCCATCGCGAAAGCCACGACCGCGACCGCACCCTCGACCACTGCGCCGGTCAGGACGATCTTGGCGAACCAGCTCACGACGCGGGCCCCGACTTCGGCCGGCTGCTTCCCCCGCCCTCCGCCAGCACCCGGCGCAGGAAGGCGTACATCCCCGCACCGAGCCCCACCAGCAGGCCGACCAGCATGAAGACCGGTCCCGTATGCAGCCACCCATCCACCAGGCGGCCGATCCACAGGAAAAGGAGGATGGCCAGGGCGAGCTGAAAGCCGGCGCTGACGATGGCGTAGCCCGCGCCGAACCCCCGGCTTTCCGGGCTTCTCTCTTCGTCTTGAGCCATGCGGCGGGCGGAAATATAGCCCTTGTGAAATCTTTCGCAAAGCTCGCCGGCGGGGGTCGGCGGGCGCAGTTGTCAGCGTCCGGAGGCGGGGCTCTGCCGCCGCACCATCTCCGGCCAGTTCTGCAGGTAGACGATCTCGCCGAGCCGGCCCTGCCGCACCATGACGAAGCTGCGGCCGTCCGGGAACACATCGTAGTCCGCGTGCGGTACCGACTGCTCGTACGTGGAAAACGGGAACAACGGGGTTCGCGACAGTACGCGGAACTCCGGGGCCGTTGCGATGCTCGCCGCGAAGAGCATCGGCTCGCCGCTCGCCTGGGTGCCGACGTAGAAGAGCTCCCGGCCATTGCGGTTCCACACCGGCTCCGTGCCGCCGCCCTGAGACACGAGCGTCTTGGCTCCCCCGCCCGGGAACGCCCGCACGTAGACCTCGAGACGGCCGGACTCGTCCGACTGATACGCCAGCCAGCGCCCATCGGGCGAGAGCGCGGCGTGACTCTCGCTGAATCGCGTCGCCAGCACCGGCGTGGTGCTTCGGCCCGGGTCCAGATCCACCTGCATGATGTCCCAGCTGCCGCCGATCCCCGAGTAGGAGCCGACGCCGGACCGGCCATCCGGGGTGTAGGTGTGGACCGACATGTTGTTGAAGACGAGCAGCGATTCCGCGCTGCCGCTGCCGTCCGCGCGGCTGCGCAGCAGCGCCAGGCCCGAGCCTCTGGCGCTCATGTAGGTGACGCTGCGTCCGTCCGGCAGCCAGGTGGGATCGTGCCCGTCGTTCTGGAATGACAGGCGCGTGGTGGTGCGGTCTTTCAGGTCGAGCAACCAGACATCGCGGGTCCGCTCGGTGACGTCGAAGGCGACGCGCCGGCCATCCGGCGACACCCGCGGGCTGTGGTACCGCCGCGGCTCCTCCGTGATCACGGCCACGCGGCCGCCGCGATCCACGCGCACCAGGTCCGTGGGCTGCGCCGGCACGTACGCGAGCGCGCCGCCAGGCGAGACGACCACCTGCGGGAGCCCGCCAGGTACGATGCGCACGTTGCGGGCGAGTTGGGTCACCGTCGAGCCGACGGTCATCCGTCCGGCGTCGAACGGCGCCGCGAACAGACCGCCGCCGGCATCGCACCAGATCAGGGTTCCCTGCGCATACCATGCTCCGCTGACGGGCGTGCGCAGGATGCGCCGGCGCGCGCCGGCGCTCGGGTCGATGGCGTCCACCGGACCATTCGTGCTGACTCCGATCCAGACGTGCGTCAGGATGGACCCATCGGGCAGGATTCCGCCGGGAATCAGACCCAGCTCGCCATTCGCCGTGTCGGGCACGGCGAGGGTGTCGATGGTCCCGTCGCCCAACAGACGGCCCAGGCTGAACCCGAGCGTCGTGACGATGAAGCCGTCACGGTCGTCCCAGATGTACCTGAAGATCCCCTGCGGCGGTGTGGGCACCGTGACGGCGGGACCACCAAGAGCCGGCATCCGTTTCAGCGTCGTGCCCTGGAAGAAGGCGAGCCAGCGGCCGTCGGGGGAGAATCGTGGCTCGGTCGTGCCTTCGGTCCCGCCGATCAGCGACGGTTCCAGCGCGTCGAGCGCCCGGCTGAACTGCTCCTGGCCGCGTGGCGTCTCGCCGGTGTACACGATCGTCCGGCCGTCGGG
The DNA here is from genome assembly GCA_030697825.1 of Gemmatimonadales bacterium. Taxonomy (NCBI): domain Bacteria; kingdom Pseudomonadati; phylum Gemmatimonadota; class Gemmatimonadia; order Gemmatimonadales; species Gemmatimonadales bacterium. The sequence goes on from JAUYOW010000092.1 coordinate 9,714, forward strand.
CGAGAGCGCGATGACGGTCAGCGGTGCGCCGAACAGGCGGCTGGTTTCCGGGAGCTGGATCGAGAAACGGGCTGGCGGCGGTCCATCCCCGCGCGGCGCCAGCAGGCGCCCGCCGACCAGCCCCGCTGCCAGCAACGCGACCGCGGCGGCCGGGAGCGCCCACCGGCGCCGAGGCCGTTCGGCGGAACGCTTTACGGTGCCTTCGCGCGGGGCGGGCATCGGCACGCCCTGGCCGGCCAGAGCGTCGCTGAACTGCGCCGCGGTCGCGAACCGGTCGGCGGGCAGTTTCTCGAGCGCGCGCCCGACCGCGGCTTCGACGTGGGCGGGCACCGTGCGCCGCTGGAGCGTCAGACTGCGCGGCTCCTCCGTCATCACCCGCGCGATGATCGCCTGCGCCGTAGGGCCAGTGAACGGCGGCTCGGCCGTCAGCATCTCGTACAGCACGCAACCGAGCGCGTAGATGTCGGCCTTGGGCGTGATCTCCCGCTCCCCCATCGCCTGCTCGGGCGCCATGTAGTGCGGCGTGCCGAGGCTCATCCCGGTCTCGGTCATCCGCGTGCCGCCGTCCGAGCGGCTCACGGCCAGCGCGATCCCGAAGT
>JAUYOW010000093.1 GCA_030697825.1 Gemmatimonadales bacterium
AGGTCGATCCGTAGAACCGTGCGATGGAGTGTATGGGCCTCGTGAACTCAGCCGCCAGCTCGATAGCCGGAACGAACATTGGGTGGAGCCTTTCGAAATCGCCGCCTAACTAGTAGTTTACCCTACTTGTCTTCCAGTCCCGGCCGCCGTTCGCGCGATAACTCGGCCTACACCGTGCTTATGCGACAAACCGGCGCATAACTCGGCGCGCAACAACCCGGGTCGAGGCTCGCGTGATAACACGGCCTGCACCGTGCTTATGCTCCAAACCGGCGCATAACTCGGCGCACAACAATGCGGCGCGCCGCCACCACCCGCCAGTCAGTCCCCAGCTAGCCGACCGGTCCGATACAGCACCAGGGATGAGTCCACGGTCAGGCTGGGGAGGACGACGGTCAGGTCCCGGTATTCGGCCTGCATCTGCTCGAGGCCGCGGATCTGCCGGTCGAGGATGGTGCGCACCGAATCGTTGCGGGTGGTGTCGCGCCGCGCTCGCAGCACCGCGATCTGGTTCGGCAGGGTGGTGAGCTGGTCTCGGATCGACTGCAGGCCGGTGGCGAGAAGGCGCGCCCGCGTCGCGGGGTGAGAGAGGATCTCGACGTCGGGGCCGAAGACGCCGTTGTCGCTGGTGTGGTCGTAGTGGAAGTGCGTGTTGACCACGTATCGGATGGGCTTGGGTGTCACCCGGCGGATCTCCGACACGAGCGCGCGCGCGGCCGTGGGAGTGATGTGATCGTCCACGACGATGACGTCGCGGTCGGTCACGATGAAAACCGAGGTGGCGCCTACTACCTGACCCTGCCGCCCGGTCGCGAAGAAGACCCCCGGCCGCACCTCGCTGATGGTGAAGACGGTGTCCTCCGCCCAGGCGTGGTAGATGTCGTCGCGGGGGCTGCCGCCTCCCAGTAGGGCGACGGGGGCGAGCGCGGCCAAGCCGGCGATGGCGATGGCGAGTGCGGCGCCGACGATGTCCCGTCTCATGCGGGGGTCTCTAGTGCCGTCGAGAGCACGTGCTTGAGCTCGGCGAGCTTGTAGGGTTTGTGGAGGCAGGGGCGTCCTGAGCCGGCGAGGAAAGCCATGGTGTCGTCGCGGACCGTGTCTCCCGTCGCGAAGACGATGCGCTTGGCCATCTCGGGAGCGTCGTGCCGCAGCCGCTCGAACAACTCGCGGCCGGTGAGCAGGGGCATCCGCACGTCGGTGATGATGAGGTCGAAGTGTTCGCCCAGGACGCGGCCGAGCGCTTCCTGGCCGTCGGCGGCGGTCTCTACGGTGTAGCCCCAGGCCTCGAGCGTGGCGCGCATGAAGTGGAGGATCTGGGGCTCGTCGTCCACTACCAGCACGCGGCCGCCGGCCACCACGCCCTGCGCCGGCAGGGCCGCCCGGTCGTCCGGCGCTCCGGCGGGCGGCAGCTCGATGGTGAAGGTCGCGCCGTGTCCGGGTGCCGACTTGAGGGTGATCTTCCCGCCGTGCTCCTTCACGATACCCTGGCAGATCGAGAGGCCGAGGCCGGTGCCTTCGCCCTCGGCCTTGGTGGTGAAGAACGGCTCGAAGACCCGGTTCTGGACCTCTTCGGGGATCCCCGGCCCGTTGTCCACCACGTCGATGGCGATGCCGTCGAGCCAGGGCCGCGCGCGCACCACGACCGTTCCGGGCCGGCCGGTGCTCGCGATCGCCTGGGCGGCGTTGTTGACGACGTTCACGAGCACCTGCTGGAGCTGGTTGGCGCTGCCGTCGATATCAGGGAGGCCAGGCTCCACCACGAGCAGCGGCTCGACCTTGAGCCCGATGAGCTGGTTCTTGAGGAGGGCGAGCGTGCGCTCGAGGATCGGGCCGACTGACAGGCTGCGGCGCTCCTGGTCCTGCTTCCGGGCGAAGGTGAGCAGGTTCTTGACGATGCCGGCGGCGCGCTGCGCCTCTTCCTGGATCACGCGGAGCGGCTCGCGGAGGTTGGCGGGCACGTCGGCGGCCTCGGTCAGGAAGTCGGCGAACCCGAGGACACTTGCGAGGGGGTTGTTGAGCTCGTGCGCGACGCCCGCGATGAGCTGGCCGATCGCCGAGAGCTTCTCCGACTGGATCAGCTGTTCCTGGAGGCGGCGGGTCTCGGTGGTGTCTACGATGAGGAGCACCACGGTACCGGGCTCGTCGCCCTGGATGGCTTGCGCGTTCACGGAGTAGATGTGCCGGTCGGTGCGGATCTCGCCACCGGCGCCGCCGGGCGCGGCGATCGCCTTGCCGATGGGCTCCGCCCACGCCGGCGGCAGGAGCGTGAGCCAGGGCCGTCCGGCCAGGGTCGTGATCGGCGCGGCGACCAGGTCGGCGAAGGCGCGGTTGGCGCGCCGTACGCCGCCGCGCGCGCCCACGATGCAGATGGCGGGGCCCATGGCGTCCACCATCTGCTCCCAGTCGCGCTTGCCCGTCGAAAGGAGGGTGATCAGTTGCGCGTTCTGGAGCGCGAGGGCCGCCCCAGCGGCGACGGCGGCGATGACGGCCTCGTCGTCCTCCTTGAAGGCAACGTCGTCCTTGCCCCAGACCCCGATGATTCCCATTGTGTGACCGGCGGCGACGAGTGGTGCCCCGAGACGCGCCGGTCCCGTGACCCGGATCACGTGCGGAGCGGCTGCTAGTAGCTCGGCGAGGAACGGGTCTTGCAGAGTAGGGGTAGGGCTACCTGAGGCTACCGCGAGCGTAAGCCCAGGCGTCGCGTCGCCTGCGCCCACGGAGACAGCGATGGCGGCCGGGTCGAAGAGTCGCTCGAGGCACTCGGCGGTGCGTTCCGCGACGGTTTCGCGGCGAAGGGCTCCGGTGAGGGTGCGCCCGAAGCGGGTCAGTTCGGCCAGGACCGAAAGGGGGTCAACCATGATCGCGACTACGGTGCGGGCGACGCTGGGCGCCGAAGACGAGCGACTGGCGCTGCTGCTCCTCGCCGATGGCAGCGAAACCGAGCGGCGGAGGCTCGAGGCGCGCGCCGCCTCCGAGGGGTCGGACGTGCTCTGGGACGATCCGCGCCTGGTGAGGGCGCTGCTCTCCCATCGCGGGCTCACCGCGCCGTCGGCCGCCCTCTTCCTCTATGCGATGCTGCGCCGTCTCCTGCTGGAGGCCGGGGTGGACGACCGCCTCGTCACCGACTACTGTGCGTCGCTGGTGCTGGCGTTCGGGCGCAAGGACCGCGCGTACCGCATCGGTGAGCATGACGAGAATCGTTACGCCTATCTGGTGGACTTGGTGGCGGAGGCCGACCGGACCGAGGGCGAGCGCCAGTTCAGGGTGCGCGCGCACCTGGGGAACTTCGCTCTCTGGCTCACCGGCATCTTTCCCGACTATATCGCGGCGCGGCGCGCACGCAAGGGCGGCCCCGACCTGCCGTATTACGAGGCGGTCGGGAAGTCCGGGTTCCGGCTGGCTAGCGACCACGCGCTGGCCGGGCGATACGGCCTGGACGGGGTGTTGCGGCAGACGGGCGAGCGGTTCCATCAGATCCGCATCGCCCTGAACCGATTCAGCGACCGGATGATGTTCCCGAATCACGACTCGCCGGACCGGTTGATGCGCCAGGTCGCAGACGAGTTTGGGCATTAACGACGTCTTGCCGTCTTCCCCTCCTCCCCCCAATATCAATCAGACCACCCGAACCAGAGGAGCAGCAGTGCCGAACTACGACTACCAGTGCCAGAAGTGCCGCAAGCGGTTCACCGTGGTGGAGAGGATATCGGAGCACGCCGGCCGCTCGCCCGCCTGTCCGAAGTGCAAGTCGCGCAGCACCCGGCAGCTGCTGAGCGGGTTCTTCGCCAAGACCGTGAAGAAGAGCTGACCGCCGCCGGGGAGGCCCGTGTTCAAGCGGCTCCGTGACGCGCTGGAGGCGGCGCTCGAGGCAGCGACGCCGCCGACCGACCTCGGCGAGTTGGCCCGGCGCATGCGCGAGGCGGTGATCGAGGCGAAGGCCGGCGTCGGCGCGATGCGCGAGGCGCTCCAGAAGGCGGAGCAGCAGCTGGCGGGCGAGCGCGCTCAGCTTGAAACGACGCAGCGGCGCCGCGACCTCGCCTTGGGGATCAGCGACGCCGAGACGGTCGAAGTGGCCGACCGGTACCTCGCCAAGCACCGCGAACGGATCGGCGTGCTCGAGAAGAAAGTGGAAGCTCAGCGCGAGGAACTGGCGCTGGCCGAGCGCGACCTGGTGGAGATGACGGCGCAGCTGCAGGAAGCGGCCAAGCGGCGCGGCGGCATCGACGCCGACCGTTCCGCCGACCGGGCCTGGGCCGGACTCGGCGCCGCCGGGATGGACCGGCCCGAGACCGACCTCGAGCAGGAGCTGCTCAAGACGAAGCTGGACCGCGCGGCACGCGAGGCCGAAGCGGACGCCAAGCTGGATGAGCTGAAGAAACGGATGGGCAGGTAGCAGGCCTTCTTTCTCGGCGGAGCCCGGATCATGTCCATGGAAATCAAGACGGGCCGCATGGTTTACCTCGGCTACGGGAAGTACTGGCGGTCGGACGAGATCGTCGGACTGAATCCCATCGAGGAGGGGCGTGGCCCCGGGCGGCGGACGGAGGTCTATTGCGGCACTCGCTCCGAGCCGATGGTCGCCTCGCGGTCGGAGCGGGCCATCCTCCAGGAGATGGTGACGGCTCCGGAGGAGATCTTCCGGATGGAAGAGGCGCGCTCCGTGATCGGCGACCTGGTGGACGCTCTGTCCGAGCTCTCGCCGCTCCTCCGGCGGGTGCTTTCCAACGAGGGGCACTTCGACGTCGAGAAGTGGGAGGAGCGTCTCAAGGGCCTCCTCGCGCCGCCCGCCGAGGAAGAGCCGAAGAACCCCGACCTCTTCTCGTAAACCTGCGCGGCGCTGCTTTCGCGGCGGTCTTCGTCCTCGCCGCCGCCCCGGCTTCCGCGCAGTCCGTCTGCGACGGGCGGCCGATCCGCTCCATCAGCCTCGCGACCGCGCCGCTGTTCGGCGCCGAATCGCGGGCGCTGCCGCGCCTTTTCTACCACCTAGGCAACTCCCTTCACTGGCGCACCCGCCCGGAGACGGCGCGGCGCGAGCTGCTCTTCGCGGAGGGCGAACCGTGCGACCCACGCCGCCTGGCCGAGACGGAGCGGCTGCTCCGCGCCCAGACGTACCTCCGGAGTGCTCGCGTCACCACCGCACCGGCCCGGGACGGCGGCGTTGACGTCGCGGTCGAGACGCGCGACGACTGGTCGCTTCGGGGCGCGGTGCGCGTCGAGTCGGGAGGAGCGGTCAGGCGCGTCCGGCTCAGCGAGGAGAACGTCCTGGGGCGCGGGATCCGCGTCCAACTCCGCTACAACAACCTGGGGCGCCGGGCGGGTTTCGACGTGGGAGTGCTCCATCGTCAGTTGTTCGGCCGCCACGACGCCGAGCTGGTGGCCGGCAAGTCGAGCGTCGGTTCCGTAGCCGAGCAGTCCGTGCTGAGGCCGTTCGAGAGCGAATTCGACCGCCTCGCGTGGCGCGAGTCGAGCCGGTACCGGAAAGAGCCGTTCCCGCTCGTCAGCCCGACGCTCGGCACGGTGGCGCAGCCGCTGGTGTCGTTCGGCGGGGACCTCGGGATCGCGGCGCGGTTCGGCGTGCCGGGGCGGCTTCGCATCCTGGGCGCCGTGCTGTCCGCCGAGCGGTTGTACGTCGAAGGCTCGCCGCTCGCGCCGCTCGCCGCGGGCGACTCACGCGCGAAGGCGGAGCTCGAAGACCGATACCCGGAGCGCCGGCGGGTTCGCGTGCATCTGATCCTGGGTTGGAGGAACCTGCGATTCACTTCGCACCGCGGGGTGGACGGCGTGAACGCGGTCGAGGACATCCGCGAAGGCGTCGAGGCGGGCGTGGTCCTGGGGCGGAGCCTTTTCGGCTCGGGCGGGCTCCAGCACGACTGGTTCGTCTCCGCCGAGACGTACCTCGGCGCGGCGCTGAACTACCGGACGCTCGTCTTCGCGCGCGGCAAGGCTGAAGGCCGGTACCTCACCAACGGCGACCGCTGGGACGGTGTGTTCGCCTCGGGCGAGGTCCTCGTGTACACCGCGGTGAGCGAGCACGGGGTCATGGTGTTCGGGCTCGCGGGGGCCGGAGGCTGGCACACCAGCACTCCCTTTCAGCTCCTGCTCGCGAGCAGCAACGGAATCCGGGGCTACGGGTACACCGGGCTGCCGGTGGGGCGGCGGGTCGTGGTACAGGCAGAACACCGGTACTTTGTCGGCACCGCGTTCGGCGCGGTGGACGTGGGGACCGTTGGGTTCGTGGACCTGGGGCGCGGGTGGGCCGGCGACGCCGCATTCGGGGAGAACACGGGCCTCATCGGCTCGGTGGGCGGCGGGCTCCGGATGGCGTTCCCGAGCGGCTCGCGCCTCACGTACCGGCTCGACCTCGCCATGCCGCTCACGCGAGGGTCCGGTCCGGAGCTGAGGTTCGGGTTCCAGCACCAGTTCGGCATCCTGAGGGGCGAGCCGGACGACCTCACCCGGAGCCGGGAGCAGATCTCGTCGGTCAACGTCTTCAACTTCCCACGCTACTAGCGGAGGAGGGTCCGTGAGCGTCGCGCAGCGGATGAAGGAGATCCGGGAAGGGTTCCAGCCCGCGTTCTGGGTGGCCAACTTCACCGAGCTCTTCGAGCGGCTGGCGTACTACGGACCGCAGGCGGTGCTCGCGGTCTACCTCACCGAGCACCTTCTGTTCACGCCGGAGCAGGCCGGCCAGCTGATCGGGTTCTACGGCTTCGTGGTGTGGCTGCTGCCGGTGCTGGGCGGGACCCTCGCCGACCGCTTCGGCTTCCGCCGCACCCTCGCCGCGGCCTACCTCATACTCACGCTCGGCTACTTCCTACTGGGCTCGCTCTCCGCCGATTTCATGGCGCCGCTGCGCGAAGCCCTCCCGCTCTACTGGCTGGTGCTGGCCGTGATGATGGTGCCCGCACTCGGCCCGGCGGTGGTGAAGCCCGTGGTCGCCGGCTCGACCGCGCGCGCCTCCACCGAGAAGGTGCGCTCCCTCGGCTACTCCATCTACTACACGGTGGTGAACATCGGTGGCACCCTGGGGCCGCTGATGGCGTACCAGGTGCGCACCACTCTCGGCATCGAGAACGTCTTCCGGGTGAGCGCGCTCTTCACCTTCGCGATGTTCCTGGTCACGCTGGGGTTCTACCAGGAGCCGGGACGCGCCGATGACCAGAAGGTCGCGAGCATCGGTCAGTCGCTGAAGAACCTGCTGGTGGTGCTGGCCAACGTCAGGTTCATGACGTTCCTGGTGATCTTCTCGGGGTTCTACGTCGTCTTCTGGCAGCAGTACATCGCGCTGCCGCTGTTCCTGCGCGGCTACGTGGATCCCAACGCCAAGGTCGATCTGCTCCTGACCGTGGACCCGGCGACGGTGATCGCGTTCACCTTCATCGTGAACTACCTGACGCGGAAGGTCCCGGCATTCGTCGCCATGACGGTCGGCATCCTGATCTCGGCGTTGAGTTGGTTGTTCCTCACCGCGGGCGGGAGCACGCCGCTGGTGGTGGCGGCGCTCTTCGTGCTGGCCATGGGCGAGATCACCCTGTCGCCGCGGTTCTACGAATACTGCTCGCGCCTCGCGCCGCCCGGGCAGCAGGGGCTCTTCATGGGCTTCGCCTTCCTGCCGGTGGCGATCGGGTACTTCATCGCCGGGCCGCTGGGCGGGTGGCTGGTGCGGCACTACGGTGAGGAGTTGCACACCCCGAACC
>JAUYOW010000094.1 GCA_030697825.1 Gemmatimonadales bacterium
GGCGCCCTCGCGCGCGACGTGGAGCACATGCAGCGCACCCTCATCCTGGGCGGCGCCACCGTCCTCACCTTCACGCTCCCGGACCTCACGCCCGTTCTGCCGCTCGCCAGGCCGATCGCCGGGCGCATCCGCCTGCTGAACGAGACGCTGCGCAGCGTCTCGGCGTCCACCGGCGCCGTTCTGGTCGATCTCGCGGCGCATCCGGTGGCCTCCGACCCGCGGCTCTGGAGCCCGGACCGGCTGCATGCCAACACGGTCGGGCACACCCGGATCGCCGCGGCGCTGGCCCACGCGCTCGGACTTCCCGGGACCGACGACGCGTGGGCGCAGCCGCTGCCGCCGGTGGCGCCGCCCACCACGCGCGAGCGGATCGCCGCGGAGATCCAATGGGGGCGCCGCTATTTCCTGCCGTGGGCCTGGGGGCACGTCAGGGGCGGCTCGTCAAGCGACGGCCGCGGGCCGAAGCGCCCCAACCTGGAGCCGCTCTGAGAATCTGGATCGATGCCGACGCCGCGCCGCGCAACGTGAAAGAGCTCGTCTTCCGCGCCGCCAACCGCCTCCAGGTGCCCACGGTACTCGTGGCCAACCAGCGGCTGAACCCTCCGCCGGGCAATCCCTTGGTCACGGCCGTCCGGGTCGAGGGCGGCCCCGACGTCGCCGACCGGTACATCGCCGAGAATGCCGAGGCCGGCGACCTGGTCGTCACCCAAGACATTCCGCTCGCGGCGCTGTTGGTGCCGATGCAAGTCGCCGTACTGGATCCCCGTGGCGACGAGCACACGCTCGAGACGATCGGGGAGCGGCTTTCGATGCGCGACTTCTCGGACCAGTTGCGCATGGGCGGCACAGTGACCGGCGGCCCTCCCCCTTTTGACACCCGGGCCAGGCAGGCCTTCGCCGCGGCCCTGGACCGCGTGCTGACGCGGCTGCTGCGGTCGCGTCAGGACGTGCGTTGACGGCCACCCCCGCGTAGGTTGGGGTGCCACTGAGGAGGAATGCCATGCGATACCGAGCGATGCTGCTGTGCCTGCTCTTGTCCGCCTGCTCGAAGCATGATACGCCGAGGATGCAGAACGCGGACACGCTGACCCAGCGCCAGCACGACAGCGTGATCGGGGCGTCCGGGTTGCCCGGGGCGCCGGGCATCTCGAAGGCCCAGGGGGCGCAGGACCTGGAGAACGCGCACGTCGCCCAGGCGGAATCGATCGCGCGGGCCGATTCGATCTAGGTCGTCCTGCTGAGCGCCATGATCGATCCGCTGGTGAGAACACCGTAGCGGAGGGCGGACAGGCGGCCCTGCAACCCCAGGCGGGACGCCATCGAGTCCCGCCTAGGACCCATCGAGGCGGTCCAGCCGCCACTCCCTGTTGAACAGCTCCGCGTCGAGCTCGCACTTGGGGCACAGCCCGCCGGCCGACTCGTGCGGGTCCAGGATGGGCTCAGTGCAGTTGGAGCAGCGCACCCAGTTGCCGATCTCGGCAACCATCAGCTTGGTGGTCATGGCTGGTTCCTTTCCGCCTCGTCCCCCGAATTCGCCCGGGAGCGGGCCATGAGTCCGGCGAAGGCGCGGCACGTCCGCTCCCTCGCGTCAGGGTCGTTCAGCAGTCGCGTGGACAGGTGCCCGGAGAGCATCAGGCCGTACATCTCGTGGGCGAAGAGCCGGGGGTCGAGATCGGCCCGGAACTGGCCACGCTTGATCGCGCTCTGGGCCGCCCGCGCCAGGGTGTCGAACCACTCGCCCTGAAGCTTGGCCAGCCGGTCCCGCACCGGACCCGGCCGGTCGTCCAGCTCGAAGCTCGCCGCCACGAAGAAGCAGCCGCCCGGCAACGCGCTGCGCTCCGGCCAGTCCAGCCAGTGATCGAAGATCGCCCGGACCCGCTCTTCACCCGCCGGCCGCGTGAACGCCGGCTCGATCACCGTCTGCACGAACCGGAGACGCACGAACTCGAGCAGCTGGAGCTGGAGCGCTTCCTTGGACTTGAAGTGCGCGAAGAGGCCGCTCTTGGAGAGCGCCAGATCCACGGCCAGCCGGCCAATTGTGACACCCTCGACTCCAAGCTGGCTGGCGAGCCTCCCCGCGTGCTCGAGGATCGATTGGCGAGTCTCCGCGCCTTTGCTCATGGTCGCCATAATAGCACGATCGTTCGTTTTGTCAAGATAAGGGAGCAGTGTCGAATTGATGATGTGTTGATATCGTGACGGTAGTAGTTATGATGTCGCAATGGTGTTCTTCTCGAACAGCTCCCTCGTCATGCTGTAACGAGCCACCCCCTCCTCCGATCCGGGGCCCTCGAAGCCGAAGCCGAGCTTCGCGATCACGCCCCGGGACGGCACCAGGTCAGGATACGTCTCTGCGCACACCCGCGTAACCTCGGGATGCCCGAATGCCCAGCCGACCAGCGCACGAGCCGCCTCCGTCGCGTACCCCGCTCGCCGATACTGCCGCATGACGGAGTAACCCACCTCGGCCGTCCCGTCCTGAGTGGGTCTGCCCTTGTACCCGCCGCAGCCGATCACGACGCGTCCTCCGTCCGCGTCCCGCCGCAGCACGAAGTACCACGTCCACCACCCCTCAGAGTCCGTCCCCTCGGCCAGCCGCTCGGCCGTGTACTCCCACACGTCCTCCGTCAGCTCGGGAGGCCAACCGTCCGGCACGCGCGCATCCAGCAGCCGTGCCCAGCGATCCGGCTCGTCGATCTGCGCCCGAACCGAGGCATGCGTCGCGGCGACCAGCTCCAGCCGTTCTGTAATCAGCCGTAGCTCGCTCACCGCGCCGCAACCTCTCCGGAGCCACGGGAGGTACCGCTCCCCGCTCCCCGCTTCCGTGAGGAACGGCTCCCGGCTCCCGGCTCCATCAGCGGGAACCCCCACGCCTCACCTCTCTCACCTCTCTCACCTCTCTTCACCTCTCCCCTCACCTTTCCCCTCACCAACATCGTCCCCTGGCAGCTCGCCGCGCCGCATCGACACGCGTACCGGGTGAACGCCTCCACCTCGCTCTCGCCGGCCCAGCTCAGCCCGTAGTCGTAGGTCAGCTCCTCGCCCGCCTCGATGTCCCGCGAGGCGACGATCCAAATCTCGCCCTCCGCGTTCCACGCATCGCAGTTGGGGTCGCACGAGTGGTTGATGAAGCGCGCATCGCCGCCGCCCTCCGTCGCGTCGATCACCGTGTGCTCGTCCACCGTGAAGAGGAAGGTGTGCGTGGACCCGTCGTTGTAGATGCGGTCGGCCACCTCATGCGTGATGCGCGCGCCGGTGTATTCGACGATCCAGGTGCCCTTGCGGATCCGGCGCGTGGCGAACGCGCCCTTCCCCTGGATGCCGGAGCCGCGGATCACGAAAGGTGGGTGCCTGGGCGCGCGGGCCACGAGCGGAAAGCTAGGACCGCGCGTCTTCGGTCACAGCGGTCACTCCCTTACGATCGCGTACACCAGCTCATCCACCGGTTTGCCGGCCTTCAGGATGCTCTTGCGAAGGCGCCCCTCGAACTGGTAGCCGGCCTTCTCGATTACCCGCGCCGAGGCGGCGTTCCACTCGAAAGCGATGGCCTCGAGGCGGTGGAGCCCAAAGGTCGAGAAGGCATACTCGGTCATCGCGCGCAGGACCTCCGTAGCGATGCCACGTCCCCAGTACGCCTCGCCCAGCCAGTAGCCTATCTCGGCGCTGCCGTGGTACTCCCCCTCGCCCGGCTCGATACCGATAGCTCCTATCGCCGCGCCGCCGACGTCGATAGCGAACGAAGTCTCCGGGCGCGTCGCCATGACGCGGCCGAGGTACGCCTCGGCATCCTTCAGCGTGTAGGGGTGCGGAAAACGGTCGCGGACGTTGATCCAAACGCCGCGGCTGTTCGCATGCTCGGCGATGGACTCGGCGTCGCCGGCCCGGAAGGAACGCACTGTGCACCGGTCGAGCTTCAGCTCCACTGGGGTCCCACCTTGCGGTTTCCCGGGATTCGCTGCCCTATAGACGAATATGGCAAAGTTCTCGTCCGACCGCTTTCCGCCGGGGTTCTTCGATCTTCCGAGCGGCGCGGGCGAGACCCTGCCGCTCGAGACCATAGCGCAGTGGACCCACAGCGCCCAGACCCGCGAGGTCGCCCGCGCGATACTCGGCCCGCACACCCTGCGAGGCACGATCGTCTCGTCGGATTCGGCGGGGCTGACGCTGATGACGCACGAGCGGCCACTGATCGAGATCCTCGCGATGGTGAACCACCCCAAGGAGCTCATCCACGCCCACGGACGCGCCATTCACGGCAGGAGCATCGGGGTCTGGGTCGCGGACAACACCCAGATGTTCTACGACGCGGGCATCGCCGTGGAGCGCATCGTCGCCATGCTGCTCACGGCGATGGGCCGCGTGGTGAAGGAGTGCGAGGTCGGGATCGGCATGGCGGCGCACTCCGGCGAGTTCTTCGAGCTGGGCGCAGGCGTCTACGGCCCCGACGCCGACCGCGTGGAGACGGTGGCGGAGGCGCACACCGAGGGCGGGGAGCTGGTCATCACGGACGACCTGGTGCGGGGGCTGCCGGACGAGCACGGCTTCACGCTCCGCCCGCGCCGCGACATCGCCGCGGCGTTCGGCGGGATCTACCGCGTGACGGGCGGCCCGAAGCTCGAAGGCCTCGACGCCACCGACACCAGGTACCCGGCGCCCTATTCCTCCGATTTCTTCGAGGGGCTCTCGACGTACACGCGCACTCGCCGCGACTCGGTGGCACCCAGGCCCGCCTATCAGGAGCTGGCGGTCGTGCTGATCGAGCGCGAGCGCGAGGAGCCCGACATCCCCGAGGTCGCGGTGCTGAACGACCTCTCCCTCACCGCGGCGACGAAGCGCATCGGGGGCGCGCTGCTACGGGACGTCCAGGGCGCCGAGGTGAAGAACTCCGGCCTCATAGGCATCTACACGTTCCCGGAGTGCCGGGCCGCGGTCGAGTTCGCGCGCGGCTTCCGGCAGGCGCTTGCCGAGCAGGGGATACAGTGCCGGATCGGGATAGACGTGGGGCCGGTGCTGGTCTTCGAGCTGGGGCCGGGGAGCCGAGACATCGCCGGCTCGGCGGTGAACATCGCGTCGAAGCTGGCGCAGGACGTCGGGGAGTTCGGGAAGATCCGGATCAGCGGTGCCGTGGCGAAGCAGGCTGGGGCGAACCGTGAGCGGCCCTCGCTCACCTTCAAGGTCTCCGGGGTCGAGCTCTCCGGGTACGATATCTAGCGGGCGAGGTCGATCCTGGTGATCCGTCCGCCCGGCCCCACGGCCCAGCCGGTGCGCCTCGCGAAGCCGACGCTCCAGTAGGCCAGGGTGTCGAGACTCGTCCAGCTGCCCGCCTCGTCCCCCGAGTAGCTCATCCCTTTCGGCCCGACGGCCACCACCGTGGGCGTACTCGCGCCGGGCACGTACACCGCACCGTACGCGGCCCCGGTGAACGTCGGCGGGGCGGCGATGCGCCAGGTCCGGCCGCCGTCCTCAGTGACCGCGACATTGTCGCTCCGCCCTTCCGCAACGCCAAGTTGGCCGCCTAACGCGAGGCCGCGGGAGGGGTTGCGGAAGGCCACCGCCGCGATCCCCGAGAAGGCGCCGTGCACCACGGGGGTCGGAAACACCTCCCACGCGGCGCCGCCGTCGGTAGTCCGGTAGACCCGGGCTCCCTCGGCGGCGCCGGTCCCCACCCATGCCAATCGGCTGCCGCTCAGGATATAGTCGTCGCGCGAAACGGTGACGCAGTGGCCGCTCGCCGCGAAGGCGCCCTCGCCGGCCAGCGCGGGAGGGATGGCGGCGTCCGGCACCCGCGTCCAGGTAGCGCCGCCGTCGCCGGTGGTGATGATGACGAGGCGGCCATTAACCGCGTCGCTCACCGCGATGCCGTGGTCGCGGTCCCAGAAGTCGAAGCAGTCGAAGAAGGCGCTCGAGTCCGGGTTGGTGAACTGGAGCCGCCAGCTGCGCCCGCCGTTCGTCGTCTGGTAGATGCGCGAGCGCTCGCCGGGCCCGGCGGCGAGCAGGTAGGCCGTGCGCGCGCTCACCGCGTACACGTCGCGGAACTGGAGCGAGTCGGCGCCGGGGACCGTGGCCGAATGCCAGGTCGCCCCGCCGTTGGTGGTGCGAGCATAGGTGGCGGCATGGCCGCTCACCCAGACCACGCGCTCATTGGCGGCGCTCACCGCCTGAAGCAGCGCGGCCGTCCCGCTGGTCTGGGAGGTGAGTGTGACGCCGGGCACCGGTGACGACGAGACCCGTAAGGCCGGAGCGGCGGCCGGGCCGGCAGCCGGCCGCTCGCCAGGGCTCGCCGCCGGAGGCACGTAGCGCGGCAAGCATCCGGCGACCGTGCCCAAAAGGAGCGCGAGCGCGACGGTCCGGTCCGCGTCGCGCTGCGCCCAGCGCTTCAAGCCGAAGCCCACCGCGAGGGGTCCGATGAACACCGGCCTCTACCTTCCTTTCGGGTCGTCCAACAGGGCGTCCACCTCGCGTCGCGCCTCGAGCAAGAGGTCTACTTCCTTCGCGACCTCATAGGCGAGACCGAGATCCGTGGTGAGGCTCTGCACGCTGCCGGAACCGGCATGCAGGCGCAGCAGGTTCAGCCGGATGGTCTCGAGCGCCGCGACGGTGCTGGCCAACTTGGCGTGGACGAGGTCCCGCTCCTCCTTCACCGCTTCAACGGCATCATCGTGCCGCTGCGCGATCTTGTCCACGTCGTCGCTCCCTGCCGCGGTCCGCTCACGGCCTCCGCCGGGCAGCGCCTCCTGAAGCTCGTCGTGCCGCTTCCGAAGCCGCTGCGCGTCGCCTTCGAGCTTGCGCAGCACGTCAGGGAGGGCCTTCAGCTCCTGACGCGTCTCCTTGGGCAGGCCCTGGTAGAGCTGCTCGGCCGCCATGCCGATGGACAACTCAGTGGGCCGGTGGGTGATCGAGGACGCCAGCATCTTCTGCGAGGCGAACAGCCGCGCGACGCGGAACAGCACCCGTCCGACGCCACTAGTCCATAGCTTGCTGTAGAACTCCGCGTCAACATCCCGGCGGCGCTGGAGGAGGATGAGCGCCCCGATGCCGCTGGCCCAGCCGACGAGCCAGCCTATCAGAGGGATGATCGGCGCCATCACCAACGTGAACTGCAAGGTGAATGTGACGACGGCCGCGCCGAATCCCAGGCCGCTGCCGATCCGCAACAACCGCTCGACCAACGACGGACCGTGGCCGGCGTCAACGGCCCGCTCTTCCCGTCCCTGTTCGATCTCCGCCTTGAAGGCGGGCGCGAGGTCGGAGTGTCCGAAGCCCTGCTTGAGCAGACGCCGCGCGCGATTGACGAGCGCGGTCACCGGCACGAGCGTCATCCCGCCGATCAGTGTGCCGAACGCCGCAGTGACCGACTGGGCCCATCCGCCCACCCACGCGGCGCCGATCAATAACCCGAACGGGTAGATCAGAGCAGCTCCGCCGTCGAGCCGCGCGCTGTGCTTCACGAAGGCGCGCAGCGCGACCGGCAGCTCCCGGCGCTGCTCCAGTGCCAAGCCGAGCTGCTCGCCCACGACCTCGGCGCTCTGCGGCCGCTCCGCCGGGTCTTTCGCGAGGCAACGCTCCACCGTCTGCGCGAGCTTGCGGGGCACCGCGCCCGCGGCGGTCACCAGCGGTCGTGGCGCTTCGGTCACCTGTTTGGCCAGGACTTCGGTCGCGGACCGGCCCTCGAACGCCAGCGCGCCCGAGAGCGCGAAGTACGCCGTGCAGCCGAAGGAGTAGATGTCGCTGCGCGCGTCCACGGTCTTGCCGAGCGCCTGCTCCGGGCTCATGAATTCCGGCGTGCCGGCGATCTCGGGACCCGAGCCCCCGCCCGCAGCCGCAATGCCGAAGTCCGCCACCAGCGCGCGGCCCGTGCCCGTTTCGAGGAGGATGTTGTCGGGCTTCACGTCGCGGTGCACCACGCCGTGCGCGTGAGCGTGGGCCAGCGCCCACGCCACCTCGCGCAGCACCCGCGCCGCCTCGGAGGGCGGCAGCGGCCCGCGCCGCCGCACCCGCTCCATGAGGGTTTCGCCGTCCACGTAAGCCATGGCGAAGAAGACGAAATCATCCACCACGTCAACGACGTGGATCGGGATGATGTTGGGGTGCGAGAGTTTCGCGGCGGTACGCGCCTCGCGAAGGAAGCGATCGCGCAGGGCGGCGTTCGCGGCCATGTCGGGAGGCAGCAACTTGATCGCGACCGGGCGGTCGAGGTCCACTTCCTTGGCCAGATAGACGACGCCCATCCCACCGCGTCCCAGCTCGCGGTCGATCGAATACCGGCCCGCAACGGCGGACTGGAAGGAAAGGAAGAGGGGATCGAGCGCAGCGGTCACCGGGCCGACACTCCTAGCTCTCCGCGAAGGGGTGCCAGATATTACCTTTCCTTCCTCATGAAGACCACACCGCTACTGGCATTGGCGCTGGCGTTGCCCCTGGCGCCCCTCGACGCCCAGACCGCCACCACGCCCCGCGCCCAGCGCATCCTCTCGGACATCCGCTACCTGGCCTCAGACTCGCTCGGCGGGCGATACACCGGCTCGCCCGGCAACGATTCGGCCGCGGCCTACCTCGCGCGGCGGTTCCGGCAGATCGGCCTCGCGCCCGGCGGCGATGGCGGCACGTACCTCCAGGCGTGGACGGTCGGGAACACCACCGGCACGCGACAGGCGGGAGTGGACGGCCGCGCCACGAAGAACGTGGTTGGGATCCTGCGCGGGTCCGACCCACGGCTCGCCGGCCAGGACATTGTGATCGGCGCGCACTTCGACCACCTCGGCCTCGGACCGTTCGGCTCGCTGGCGCCCGATTCGGCCGGCCAGGTCCACAATGGCGCCGACGACAACGCCTCCGGCACCGCCGCCGTGCTCGAAGTGGCCCGGGTCCTGGCGGCCACGCGCCCACGCCTCGCGCGCACCATCGTCTTCGTGCTCTTCAGCGGCGAAGAGGAAGGCATACTCGGGTCCGCGTACTACACCGACCACCCGGCCATGCCGATGGATTCGATGCTCGCGATGCTGAACTTCGACATGGTGGGCCGGATGCGGAACAACCGGCTCCTCGCGCTCGGGTCGCGCACCGCGACGGAGTGGGACGCGCTCCTCGACTCGGTGAACGCGCGCGCGCATCTCGACGTCCGCGCCTCGGGGGACGGCTGGGGCCCGTCCGATCACGCGTCGTTCTTCGCCAAGCACCGCCCCGTGCTGCACTTCTTCACCGACCTGCACGAGGACTACCACCGGCCCAGCGACGACTGGGAGAAGATCAACGCCGACGGGATCGTCGCGGTAGCGGACTTCGCGGCGGACCTGACGCGCCGCCTCGCGGCGCGGCCCTCGTGGCTCACCTTCGTGGACGCGCCTCCGCCGGCGGCCCCCGTTGCCGGCACCGGCGAACGGCCGTACCTCGGGACCATCCCGGACATGACCGACGAGCCGGGCGGCGTCCGGCTTTCGGGCGTTCGCTCCGGGAGCCCGGCCGAAGCCGCGGGCCTGCGCGAGGGCGACGTCCTGACCGCCATCGGAGACCTGGCGATCGCGAACCTCCAGGACTTCCAGAACGCGCTGGTCGCACACCGGCCGGGGGATCGGGTCGAGGTCCGATTCAAGCGGGGCGACCGGACCCAGACCGCGACTGTCATCCTCGGCCGCAGGAGCTAGCCGCGCGCCGGCCCGCCGGCGCGCCGGCGCGCTGTCGGTGATGGACCGCACCGCCCACATCCCCGGCGCTTCCGGCGTGCGACTTTTCGCCCGCTGGTACGGTGACGGCGGTCCCACGATCATCACGCTGCACGGCGGTCCCGGCGCGTCCCAGGACTATCTCCGGCCGCAGTTCGACCTGCTCGCCGCGGGCCGCACCCTCCTCTACTACGACCAGCGTGGCGGCGGGCAATCACCCGTGGAACGCGAGGTCCCGCTCGACTGGCGCGCGCACGTCGCCGATCTCGAAAGGGTGGTGCGAGGACAGGCCGGCGCTCCAGCGACCCTACTGGGCTTCTCCTGGGGCGGGCTGCTCGCACTGCTCTTCGCCCTCGACCACCCGGACCTGGTGGAGCGCCTGGCGCTCGTTGGCCCCGCGCCCACCTATCCTGAGGCCCGCAAGCAGTTCAATGAGGAGTTCGATCGCCGGCAGGCCGCGCCGGAGGTCGCCGAGGCGCGCGCCGAACTCTCCAGGTCCGGCCTCCGCGGGCGTGACCCGGATGGCTTCTGGAAACGCGCGTTCGAGTTGTCGGTTGCGGGCTACTTCAGGGAGCCTTCGCGCGCCAGGAACCTCACGCCGTTCAGAGTCAGCTCACGCGCCCAGCACGCCGTGTGGGACGGCCTGCGCGGGATGGACTTCCGGGACCGCCTCGGCGGTATCCGCGCCGAGACGCTGATCCTCCACGGACGCCACGACCCTGTCCCCCTGGCCGCGTCGGAGACACTCGCGTCGAGGATGCCTGGCGCGCGACTGGTCGTGTTCGAGGACTCGGGACATGCGCTGTATGCGGAGGAGACAGGGAAGTTCGTGAGGGTGCTGGATGAGTTTCTGCCGAAAGGCGGGGTGTAGGGTGTGGGATGTAGGGTGTAGCGTCTGCGGGGACGGCAGCTGATGGGCGCGGAGCGGCCGCTCCCCTGGACCGCGCTGGTCCAGGCGCTCGGCGAGAAGCGGTTCGAGGAGATCCGCGAGGCGCTCGCCGGCGCGAAGACCGACGCCCTGGAGCGCGACGCGTTCCTGCTGAACGGCACGGTCGGCCAGCTGCTGCGCGACCTCGTCCCGGAAGACGCGCCGGCCGAGTCCGTGAACGGGTACGGCGCGCTCCTGCACATGCTTTACGTCCACTGGGGTCGGGCCTGGCCCGTGACCCGCATCGCGGAGCCTGCCCTTCGCGCGGCGCTGGAAGCCACCACACCCTACGCCATGCACCCCAAACCCTTCGTCTCGTACATCCAGCTCCCCGAACGCCTCGTCTGGGCCGAGCCGGAGCGTGGCGCACCGCACGAGCCGGTTGACGGCCTCTTCGCCGTCGCGGCATCGACATCGGTGCGGGTGCTGGCCGTGCTCGGGTTCCGCGCGGAGCGCGAGGGATTCACCACTATCGAATGTGGGCTCGACCTTCCCGCCCCCGCTCCGGGCTTGCGCCCCGACGGCACTCCTGCCTTCACCAGCCTGATCCCCGGCGGCCTTCGTGCGAAGCTGTTCTCGGTGGCCGATCCGCACGAATCCGCGGCGCTCGCGCTGCTCGCCCTCGCCGCGGCGGAGAGTTAGAATCCGGGTGATGGACAAGCACGCCTCCGCGCACGTTCTGGAACAGATCGCGTCGATCCTCGAGCTCAAGGGCGACAACGAATTCAAGGTCCGCGCCTTCCGGAACGCCGCGCGCGCCGTGGAGAGGTTCGCCGGCGACTTCGCGCACGCGGTGCGCACTGGAGAGCTGGGCGACGTCAAGGGCATCGGAACCGGCACCCTGGACGTGGTGCGCGACCTCTTGGCGACCGGCCACTCCACCACGCTGGAAGCACTGCGCCGCGACGTGCCGGACGGCCTGGTCGAGATGATGCGCATCTCGGGCCTGGGAGTCTCGAAGATCCGCGCGCTGCACCAGCAGCTCGACATCTCTACCGTGGCCGAGCTCGAGGTCGCCGCGCACGATGGCCGGCTCGCCGCGCTCCCGCGCTTCGGCAGCAGGACCGCGGAGAAGATCCTGCGCGGGATCGCGTACCTCCGCCGCACCGGCCAGTTCCGCCTTTTCCACCACGCGCACCGGCAGGCGGAGCAGTTGCGCCGCGGCATCCTGGCGTTCCCGGGCGTGTCCGCCGTCGAGATCGCCGGAAGCGTGCGGCGGCGCTGCGAGATCGTGCGCGACATCGACCTGGCCGTCGGGGGAACCGCGGCGCCGCGCGAGATCAGCGAGCGGCTGGCCGGCTTCTCCGCGGTGCGCGACGTCGTTGGAGTGGGCGACGCCGCGTTCACGGTGCACTTCGAGGACGGCACCGTGGCCGACATCTACTGCGGCGCGCCGGAAAGCTTCGGGCCCGTCCTCGCCTGGGCCACCGGCAGCGCGACGCACCTGGTGCAGCTCGCAGCGCACGCGAGCGGTCGTGGCTTCGTGCTCGACGCGTCGGGGCTCTCCAGGGACGGTGACGCCGTGCCCTGCCCCGACGAGGCCGCCCTCTACCGCGCTCTCGGCCTCGGCGTAGTCCCGCCGGAGCTGCGCGAGGGCAAGGACGAGCTCGCGCACGCCGCGGCCGGCACGCTCCCCGTGCTGGTGGACCGAGCCGACCTGTTGGGCTTCCTGCACTGCCACACCGTGTACAGTGACGGGACCAACACCGTGGCGGAGCTGGCCGGGGCTTGCCGGGCCGAGGGGTATCTATACGTGGGCATCACGGACCACTCGGAGAACGCCGCCTTCGCCGGTGGGCTGCGCGAGGAGATGATCGCGAAGCAACACGGGGAGATCGACGCGTTGAACCGGACTTCGCCGGGGATTCGCGTCCTCAAGGGTGTCGAAGCGGACATCCTCGCCGACGGATCGCTCGACTACGGCGCCGAGTTCCTGGACCGGTTCGACTTCATCATCGCCTCCGTCCACTCGCGGCTCGACATGGACGAGCCCGCCATGACCGCCCGCGTTCTCAAGGCGATGGACGACCCGCACATGGCCATCCTGGGCCACCCGACCGGCCGGCTCCTGCTCTCGCGCGATCCATACCCGATCGAGATGCACGCCGTCATCAGGGGCGCGGCCGAGCGCGGCGTCGCGATCGAGATCAACGCCGACCCCCAGCGGCTCGACCTCGACTGGCGGCTCGGCGGGGAAGCCCGCGACGCGGGCGTCGCGATCTCGATCGGCGCGGACGCGCACACCGTCGCGGGCCTCGCCAACGTGGACGTGGGCGTGGGCATCGCGCGGAAGGCCGGCCTCGAGGCGCGGGACATCCTGAACACGCGGGACGTGGAGGGGTTTCTGAAGCATGTCGAAGCGAGAAAAGGGCGGTAAGGCGGTAGGACGGAAGGGCGGTGCGGCGGTATCACGCGATCGCCGGACGAAAGGGCTCGGCCGTCCGGCCATCCGTTCAGCGTCTCAGCGCATCGGGCCGATCGTCGAGCGGCTGTATGCCCGCTTCCCCGAAGCGAAGTGCGCGCTCGACCACCGTGACCCGCTCCAGCTCCTCGTCGCGACGATCCTCTCGGCGCAGTGCACCGACGGGCGCGTGAACATCGTGACGAAGACGCTGTTCAAGCGTTATCGCAGCGCCAAGGACTACGCCGCCGCGAATCCGGCCACGTTCGAGAAGGAGATCCAGAGCACCGGGTTCTTCCGCAACAAGACCAGGAGCATACTCGGCATGGCAAACGCCCTGCTCGGGCGGCACGGCGGCAAGGTGCCCGCCACCATGGACGAGCTGACCGAGCTGCCGGGCGTGGGACGCAAGACCGCCAACGTCATCCTGGGCACCGCTTTCGGGAAGAACGAGGGCGTCGTGGTGGACACCCACGTCGGGCGCATCGCCAAACGCCTTCGACTCACCCGGCACACCGACCCGGTGAAGATCGAGCAGGACCTGATGAAAGTCGTGCCGCGCGCCGAGTGGACTCAGTTCGCGCACACCCTGATCCACCACGGCCGCGCCATCTGCGCGGCGCGCCAGCCGAAGTGCGAGATCTGCCCGATCGCCGACCTGTGCCCGTCGTCGGAGGTGTGAGATGAGCAAGTCTTCCGGCGGCAGCGAGGACGCCCTCCAGCAGCTGAGGGACCGCGACGCGGTGGTCAGGCGCGAAGCGGCCCGCTCGCTGGGCGTCGCCAAGAAGAAGGAGTTCGTGAAGGACCTCAGCCTCGTGCTGGTCGAAGACCCGTCCGCGCCGGTGCGTCGGGCTGCAGCCGAAGCGCTCGGCCTCATAGGCGACCGGAGCGCCAAGGCGGTGCTCGAGCGCGCCGGCGCGTACGACGACGACCACGATGTGAAGAAGGCGGCGGTCGGCGCGCTCACGCGGCTGGGGTTCAAGTCCGGTGAGATGCCGGGAATCCTGCCGACGAGTCGTGAGTGAAAGACGGACGGACCAAGAGACCGAGGGGCGGACCGGAGTTCGCGGCAAACCGCCGACTGGCGCAGGCGGCATGAACCGTCTCGCGAACGAGGCGTCGGCGTACCTCACGTCCGCCGCGCATCAGCCGGTCCACTGGCATCCCTGGAGCGATGAGGCGTTCGCACGCGCGCTCGCGGAGGACAAGCCGATCCTGCTCGACATCGGCGCGGTGTGGTGCCACTGGTGCCACGTGATGGACGGCGAGTCGTACGAAGACCCGGACCTCGCCGCGTTCCTCAACGAGCGTTTCGTCTGCATCAAAGTGGACCGTGACGAGCGCCCCGATGTGGACTCGCGCTACCAGCGCGCCGTGCAGACGCTCACCGGCCAGGGCGGCTGGCCCCTCACCGCCCTCCTGACGCCCGAGGGCGAGGTCTTCTACGGCGGCACGTACTTCCCGCCCGACGGCAGATACGGCCGGCCGGGCTTCCGCGCCGTCCTCGAGCGAGTACTCGAGACCTTCCACGAGCAGCGCGACAAGGTCGCGGCGACCGCCAAGCAGGTGCGCGATCACCTCGGCCAGGCGCTGAACGAGGCGTCGCGCGGCGACCTCTCACCCGCACTCCTCAGCCAGGCCGCCGAGAAGATGGCGCGGCTGTTCGACTGGCGGTACGGCGGATTCGGCACCCAACCCAAGTTCCCGCACCCAGCGGCGGTGGAGTTCCTGCTCGCGCGCTGGTGGGACACCGGCGAACCGTGGCTCCGGGAGCTGGCGGAGAAGACCCTGAGCGGGATGGCGCGCGGCGGCGTCTACGACCAGATCGGCGGCGGGTTCCACCGATACTCAGTGGACGAGCGATGGGTCGTGCCCCACTTCGAGAAGATGTCATACGACAACTCCGAGCTGCTCAAGGCCTACGCGCACGCTTACGCCGCGCTCGGCAACCCGCTCTACCGCGAAGTGGCCGAGGGGATCGTGGGATGGAGCTTCGAGGTGCTGTGCGACCGGGAGCGCGGCGGCTTCGCGGCGACGCAGGACGCGGACGTCGGCCACAACGACGACGGCGACTACTACACCTGGACGGAGGACGAGGCGCGCACCGCGCTCTCGGCCGAGGAGTGGGAAGTCGCTCGGCGGCGGTGGGACATCTACCCGGAAGGGGAGATGCATCACGATCCCGCGAAGAACGTCCTGTGGGTGGCTCGAAGCGTCGAGGCGCTGGCTGAAGAGTTGAAGGTCGAAGAATCGAAGGTCGAAGCGCTGCTCGCGAGCGCCAAGGCCAAGCTGGGGGCCGCCCGAGCGAAGCGGACTGCGCCGTTCGTGGACCGCACGATCTACGTCGGCTGGAACGCCATGATGGCGGAGGCGTTCTTCGACTCGGGTGCGGCGTTGGGTCGCGCCGACTGCGTCGCCTTTGCCCTGAAGACCTGCGAGCGGCTGTGGAACGAAGCGTTCGTCCCCGGCCAGGGGATGCCTCATCGGTTGGCCACCCAAGGTACCGCTCCCCGCTCCCCGCTCCCCCCCGGCCCCTGGCTGCTCGACGACCAGGCCCAGGCGGCCTCCGCGTTCCTCGCCGCGTACGAGCACACCGGCGACGGCAGGTGGCTGGATCGCGCCCGAGAGCTGGCCGACATGATGCTCGCGTACTACCTGGATCCTAATGGCGGCGGCTTCTTCGACAAGCGTGACGCCGAGGGGGCCGGCTTCCTGACCACGCGCTCCAAACCGATCCAGGACGCGCCCACGCCGGCGCCGAATTCGGTCGCCGCACTGGTGCTCCTGAGGCTCCACACGATCACCGATGAACTTCCCTTCCTCCGGGAGGCGGAGAGGTCCCTCGAAGCCTTTGGCGGCGCCGCGGAAGAGCTGGGACTCCACGCCGGCGCCTATTTCCGGGCCCTGGACTGGCTGCTCAACGGTGGCTGTAAGATAGTAGTAGCTGATACTACTACTAGCAGCTCAAATCTTGTCTCGGAAGCAATCGCCTTCTTCCGCCCCCGGAAAGCCGTAGTGCGGAAGGAGTCGTCGCCGGTGCAGGGGGTCGAGCCGCCGGTCGCGCTGGTTTGCGCAGGGAAAGCGTGTGCAGCCCCGGTGAGAGCACCTGCCGATCTTCGCGAGACGCTGGAGACTTTCGGGCGGCGGCGGTAGCATTCCCTGATGCTCGATGAAGCCAAGAAACAGCTCGGTGAAGAGATCGAGCGTCTCAACCACGAACTGAACGTGACCCTCCCCGCGGCCTTCAAGAAGGCCGTCCAGCTTGGCGACCTCAAGGAGAACGGCGACTACCACGCCGCCAAGGAGCGGCAAGCCTTCGTGTCCGCCCGGCTCAACCACCTGCGCCAGCGGCTCGCCAAGATCAACTCAATCGATCTCTCGAAGCTCCCGATCGACGGTGTCGGCCTCGGCTCGAAGGTCGTGGTCGAAGACCAGGCGACCAAGACGACCGAAAACTTCGAGTTGGTCATTCCCGATACCATGAACTTCGACGACCCGACGCAGATCTCCATCGCTTCGCCGCTGGGGCGCGCGATGGTGGAGAAGAAGGTCGGCGATACGGTCGTCGTGCAACTGCCGGGCGGCACGCGAAAGCTCAGGATCCTCGAGCTGGTGACCTTTCACCAGCTCGGGGCCCAGTAGTCCCCACACTACGACTTTCCACTTCCGACATTGAGGGACACGTGAAGAAGCGCTTTGCTTTCGATACCGCGAAGGGGAGCTTCGAGGGGGACCTCTTCCCGGTCGAGGCGCCTGGCACGGTGGCCAACTTCGAGAAGCTCGCCAACAGTGGCTTCTACAATGGCACGCGGTTCCACCGGGTGATCGAGAACTTCATGGCGCAGGGCGGCGACCAGCTGTCCAAGGACGCCAACAATCCGCGGGTAGGCACCGGAGGCCCGGGCTACCATATCAAGTGCGAGACCAAGGGCAACCCGCACAAGCACGAGGCCGGCTCGCTCTCGATGGCTCACGCCGGCAAGGACACCGGCGGCTCGCAGTTCTTCGTGTGCCACGCGAGCCCGACGCACCTGGACGGCGTGCACACGGTCTTCGGCAAGGTGGACAAGGGCATGGACGTGGTCTACAAGATCAAGCAGGGCGACGTCGTCAATTCCATCCGCGTCACCGAGGCGTGAAGGTCCATCTCGCGCTCGCCTGCGATCATGCGCTGATCGACCAGGCCGGCAAGCTTTCCGTGCTGGGGATCTTCGAGCGGATCTGGGTCGAGCGCTTTCCAGCGGTGCATCCGCGGCTGCACCTGGTTCTGCGTCTCAAGGGGCGCCGCACCGAGATCGGAGATCATCCCATCGTGATAACCCTGAACGACGGCGATGGCCGGGAGGTGCTCCGCGGCGATGGTCTGGTGCAGATAGGGGAGCCGCCGGCGGGCATCACGGAAGTCGAGGCTGGCGCGGTGCTGGCTTTCGACGTGCCACTGGAGAAGCCCGGCGTGTATACCTTCGACATCGACGTTGACGGCCAGCTCGCCGCCCAGGTGCCGATCACGGTCAGTCAGATGCCGGCGCCCGCGCACCCGGCGCCGCCATCCATCAACTGAAGGTGCCGGAAGCCGCCCCGCCCGCGCCGAGCTCGCGCTCGACGGCGTAGCGGTCGGCCAGGGCGACCGTCAGGCGGGCGGCGGGGTCGCTCATGGTGCGGCTAGCGCCTCCCCAGTTTCTGCCGCAGCTCGGCGAACCAATTTTCCGCCACGACCAGCGGCGCCGCCCGCATCGCGTCGGACCGCACGCGGCGCGCCATGATGAACCGGCCGTCCGGGCCCACGTCGTACGGAGTGTAGTTCTCGTGGTCCGCCAGGTAGAGGTCGTTCGGGAACCGGAACAGGACCCGCCGCTCGCCGAGCTGGGGAGCCCCGGATGCCGGCGTCACCGGCGTCACCACCATCTCCCGGCTGCCGTTGACGAAGAACAGCTCCCGCCCGTTGCGCGACCACATCGGCGCGACTCCTCCGTTGACGGAGACCTGCCATTTCCCGGCCTGGATGTTGGGAAACGGCCGGACGTAGACCTCGGTCCGCCCGGTCTCGTTGGATTCGTGCGCCAGCCAGCGCCCGTCGGGCGAGAGCGCGATCGCCGCCTCGTCGAACGGTGTGATCAACAGCGGAGCGGGCGCGCTGTCCACGCCCGGCCGCAGCGCGAAGATGTCGCGTCCGCCCGTCTGGCCCAGGGTGCCGCCGGTGCGGAGCACCAGCCACCGCCCGTCCTCCGACCAGATGCCCTCGTAGATGCCCTGCGCCAGATGCAGGACCTGCTCGTCGGCGCCGGTGCCGTCGGCACGCCGACGGTACAGCTCGCCACCACCCGTCCCGTACTTCACGTACATGACCGACCGGCCGTCAGGCATCCAGCGCGGGCGAAACTCGGGCATGCTGTCGAACGTGAGGCGCGACAGCGGTCCGCGCGGCAGCTCCTTGATCCACACGTCGTCGCCGGCGTCGGTGGCGAGCCCGATCGCCATCCGCCTGCCGTCGGGCGACAGCGCCCAGCCGCTGTTGCCGCCGAACACCGTGAGCCGAAATGCCCACGCCGAGTCGGTCAAGGTCGCGCGTCCGGTGCGGTCCACCCACACCATCTCGTACCGCATGCGCGAGGATAGCGAGGAGCCCAGGCGGAGCACGAGCGTGCCCTCCGACGAGATCGCCACCAGCGGGAGGACGTCGTTGAGCACCGAGATGCTGTCGAGCACCGGCACCGGATTGCCGCGCGTGTCGAGCCCGCGCAGGCTGAAGGGAACGGCGAACATCCCGCCGTCTCGGCGCACGTAGATCAGGTCTCCCGTCGGGAGGTACCAGCCCATGGCCGCGCCCGTCACCACCCGGCGCGCTCGCCCCGAACGCAGGTCCAGCGCCCACAGATCCTGCTCGGGGACGCATCCGCCACCCGTGCACCGGCTGAACAGCACGCCGCGGCCGCCGGGCAGCGCCGTGGGATATCGGCCGATGATCGCGGCGGCGTCCGCGGGGTCCGGCTGCCACACGCGCGTGAATGGTCCGCCGACACCGGGAACCAGCCGCAGCTCGCGTGCGCCCGGCGCGACATAGATGATGCTGCCGTCGTCCAGCCACGCCAGGCCGGCACCCGATGCCGAGTCGGCGAGCGTGATGGCGGCCCCGCCGAGGAACGGCAGCTTCTTGAGCTGCCCCCCCTGAACGAACGCGAGCCATTCGCCGTCGGGGGAAACCGTGAAGGTGGAGGCGCCGGTGGTCCCGGCGAGCGGCGTGGCATCGGAGCGGTCACGCGCCTTGACCCAGACCTGTGAGCCGTCGGGGCCGGGGCCCACGAACACGAGGCGGGAGCCATCCGGTGACACGGCGAACGCCCGCTCCACGAGCGGCGCCTGTGCCGGAGGAAGCTCGAGCCCGTACCGCGCCACCGGCCTGAGCGGTTCGCGCCGCGCGAGCGCCCAGATCGCCACGCCGGCCGCGAGTACTGCGAGAAGCCACGGTGCCAGGTGCCGGCCGGCCGCCATCCTCCCGCGCGAGCGGGACGGTGCAAGCGGGGCCGCGGGCGCCGCCTGCGCCAGGGAGACGAACCCCGGCTTCGCGAGCGCCTCCGCGAACTGCGCGGCGGACGCGAACCGGTCGGCCGGCAGCTTCTCGAGCGCCATGCCCACGGCGGCATCGACGTGCGGCGGGATGGTGTGGCGCTGGAGGGTCAACGAGCGCGGCGCCTCGGTCATCACGCGCGCGATGATGGCCTGCGCCGTGGGCCCGGTGAACGGCGGCTCCCCCGTCAGCATCTCGTACAACACGCAGCCCAGCGCGTACACGTCAGCCTTCGGCGTGATCTCCCGCTCGCCCATCGCCTGCTCGGGCGCCATGTAGTGCGGCGTGCCGAGGCTCATCCCCGTCTCGGTCATCCGGGTACCGCCGCCGGCGCTGCTCACCGCCAGCGCGATGCCGAAATCGGCGACCAGCGCCGAGCCGTCGTGCAGCAGGATGTTCTCCGGCTTGATGTCCCGGTGCACGACGCCGTGCCGGTGCGCGTAGTCGAGCGCGCCGGCCACTTCGGTCGCGATGCGGACCGCATCTTCCACC
>JAUYOW010000095.1 GCA_030697825.1 Gemmatimonadales bacterium
TAGTCGAGCGCGCCGGCCACTTCGGTCGCGATGCGGACCGCATCTTCCACCGGAAGCTGTTTCTCGCGCGCCAGGCGGTCCCGCAGGCTCTCGCCCTCGACGAAGGGCATGACGTAGTACACCACGCCGCCGGCCTCGCCCGAGTCGTGGAGGGGCAGGATGTGCGGGTGCTGGAGGTTGGCGGTGAGCTGGATCTCCTTGAGGAACCGATCACCGCCCAGGATGGCGGCCAGCTCGGGGCGCAGGACCTTGAGCGCGACCTTGCGGTTGTGCCGCACGTCGTGGGCGAGGTACACGGTGGCCATGCCGCCCTGGCCCAGCTCGCGCTCGATCTGGTAGCGATCGGCCAGGGCCGAGGTCAGACGCTCGACGGGGGTGGGGCTGGTCATCGCGTTGCTAGCGTCCCGCGGGGCCGCCGGCCATCGCCCCGGCCGGCCGGCCGCGCAGCTGATCGAACCAGTGGAGCACCACGACCAGGTCGCTGGAGGCCTGCGGCCCCTGGGTCATCACGAAGTGCCGGCCGTCGCGTCCGACGTCGTACTGGGCGTGATACGGGTTGCTGCCGAAGAACCCTCGAAAGAGCTCGGTCCGCTGGACGACGCTGAACGTTGGCTGAATCCGGACCGCGGCCGCCATCAAGCGGTCGCCGTTGCGGTAGAAGAGCTCCCGGCCGTCCGGCGACCACCGCGCTTCCGTCCCGCCGTCGAGCGAGACCTGCACCTTGCCGCCCGGATCGGGGAACGGCCGCACGTAGATCTCGGCGCGCGAGGACTCGTCGGAGGTGTAGGCGACCCACCGCCCGTCGGGCGAGACCGCGGGCCCGTACTCGTCAGCCGGCGTCTGGAGGAACGGGTGCGTGGCCCTCGCGCTGTCGAGGCGCGCGTACATGATGTCGTTCTTGGTCGTCGCAGCGTTGTTCTCGTGGTACAGGAGCGTGCGCCCATCCGGGGTCCAGGCGTCGGCGAGCTGCCTCCCCGGCGCGACCAGCAGGGACTCGGGAGGGGCGCTGCCGTCCGCAGCGATCCAGAAGACGTCGCCGGCGTCGTTCCGGGTATACGCGAGCCGTCGCCCGTCGGGCGTCCACACCGGGCGGATGGCCACGTTGTCGAACGCCAGAGGGGTGAGCGTCTTCTGCACCACGTCCCAGATCCACAGTCGCGAGCCGCCGCGCTCGGCGATCTCGACGGCGATTCGCCGGCCGTCCGGCGAGAAGCGCGGGGAGCCGTAGGTGCGTAACTCGGTCGTGAGCGGCTGCGGCACGCCGTGCCGATCCACCAGCACCACGGACCGCGCCCCGGCCGCGCCACTCGCGTAGGCGAACGACCCAGACCGAGACACTCCCATTTTGGCCGCACCGGTGGGCGACATGGGCACCGCTTCGGCCACCGGAACGGCCGGACCCGTGACTTCGACGCGCCGGGCGTCGAACGGCACGGTGGTGATCGTCCCGTCGGAGTTGGCCAGCGTCACGTGACCCGACGTGACGTAGTGCGGGTTGCTTCCCGCCTGTGTGAACCGCTTGATCGCGCCGGTCGCGAGCGTGGCGGCGGCGAGGCGGTCCGCCCCGTCGCGGCCACGAACGGTGAACAACACGGTCTTCCCGTCCGGCAGAAACTCGGGATACCCGTGACCTCGGTCGCGGGCCGAGTCGAGCCGCGTCAAGACCGTCGGGTCGCCGCCGGCGGCCGGAACCTGCCGAAGACCCGTACCCGTCCCAAAGACGATGACGTCCCCCGACCCCCAGCTCGCGCCCAGGAATCCGCTGTCCGCCGTAAAGATCGTGAGCGGCGGACCGCCGGCGAGCGCCACCTTCTGCACCTTGCCCTGGATGACGAAACCGAGCCACCGCCCATCGGGCGAGAAGAACGGCTGACTACCGTTGCGCGTACCGGGGATGGGCAACGGCTCCAGCTGGTCGAGGCCGCGCTGGAACAGCTGCACCACTCCGTGGTCGTCCCGGCCCAAGTACGCGATCCGCGCGCCGTCGGGCGACATCGCCATCGTCGCCCCGCCGACGTCGAAATAGCTCGCGCTGGCGGGGAGCGGGACCGTGAAGCGCGCGACCGGATCGGGTACGAAAGGCCGCACCCGGAGCCAGCCCCAGGCGCCGAGGCCGGCAACGAGCAGAAGCAGCGCCCACGGCACCGCGGCCGCCCAGCGGCGCCGTAAGACGGGGCTGAGCGCGCCGGTGGGGGCGCCGGCAGGCGCTTCGGCCGCGAGCGGCGCCTGCGCCAGCGAGACGAACCCCGGCTTCGCGAGCGCCTCGGCGAACTGCGCCGCGCTGGCGAACCGGTCGGCCGGCAGCTTCTCGAGCGCCTTGCGCACTGCCGCCTCGACGTGCGGCGGGATGGTGTGCCGCTGCAGCGTCAGCGCCCGCGGCTGCTCCGTGACCACCCGCGCGATGATCGCCTGCGCCGTCGGACCCGTGAACGGCGGCTCCCCCGCCAGCATCTCGTAGGCCACGCACCCCAGCGCGTACACGTCGGCCTTCGGCGTGATCTCCCGCTCGCCCATCGCCTGCTCGGGCGCCATGTAGTGCGGCGTGCCGAGGCTCATCCCCGTCTCGGTCATCCGGGT
The DNA here is from genome assembly GCA_030697825.1 of Gemmatimonadales bacterium. Classification (NCBI taxonomy): domain Bacteria; kingdom Pseudomonadati; phylum Gemmatimonadota; class Gemmatimonadia; order Gemmatimonadales; species Gemmatimonadales bacterium. The sequence continues at coordinate 2,578 of JAUYOW010000095.1, forward strand.
ACCGCCGCCGGCGCTGCTCACGGCCAGCGCTATGCCGAAATCGGCGACCAGCGCCGAGCCGTCGTGCAGCAGGATGTTCTCCGGCTTGATGTCCCGGTGCACGACGCCGTGCCGGTGCGCGTAGTCGAGCGCGCCGGCCACTTCGGTCGCGATGCGGACCGCATCTTCCACC
>JAUYOW010000096.1 GCA_030697825.1 Gemmatimonadales bacterium
CAACAGGCTTAAAAAGCCGATGATCACGAACACCCAGACCAGATTCTTGCGTTCGATGTTTTCCATGACTCGACTCCCGAGCTAGTAGTCTTGCGCGCGGCGGTAGACCGCGACCAGGGTCTGATACCCGTACACGCCGTCCGCACGATCGAAGGACGCGAGCGCAGACGCACCGTTGAGCCGTGCCGCCACCGCCGGCGGCAGGGCTTGGCCGCGCGCGCTTGAGATGACGACCACGGTCGCTGCCGGCGGTGCGCCGGCGGGCGCGGCGTAGTAGCGCGGCAGTGGCGCTTCCCAGGTGAAACGCAACGGCGAGGTCGCGATCCCCGGCGGCGGCACCGTGCCGGCCTCGCGGTAGACGAGGCGCTTGCGCGTGTAGAAATCGAGCAGCGGCACCGAGACCGCCGGGTTGATCGTCGCGCCCGTCTGCGCCAGCGTGAACACCTCCACCGTCTGGTCCGCGAGCCGGTCGAGAAACGCCCCGGCGTTTTCCAGGTTGGCCGCGCTCGTCTGCCGCAGGAACGGCAGGTAGCCGAAGGCGGCGATCGCGACGGAGGTCGTCACGGCGCACCAGACCACGAGCCGCTCGATCCGCGCGTGGCGCATCAGTTCCAACCCGTAGGCCGCCATTAATGCCAGCAGCGGAAACAGCGGAATGAGGTAGCGAATGCGCCCCGCACCGAACAACCCCATGACCAGCCACGGCGCGCCGAGGATGGCGTAGCGTGCATCCCGCCGTATCCAGGCCAGGAAAACGGACGCCAGCGCCGCGACCGTCACGAACGGATGGATCTGGAACAGGAACGTGGAGGCGAGACTCTCGCGCCACCGCCCCAGCCCCGGGGCCTGATAGTCGCGCAGCAGCGCGAGCTGCGCGGCGACGACGTCCTGCGCCGCTACTATATATATGGCGAGCGCGAGGCCACCGCCGGCGATGACCGCGCCGGCGCGCACGACCATCGCGGGTTGCCGGCGCTGACCCACCAGGCTCGCCGCGAGCGCCGCGGCGAGCATCGGCCAGACCGAATACTTGGTAAGCGCCGCGGCCGTCACGAGCATGGCGGCGGCCGGGATCCACGCGCCCCCGCGCGCGAGCGCCTGGATCACGGCGTAGACCGCGGCGGTGAAGAAAAACATCGTCGGCACATCCACCAGCATGAGCGGCACCTG
>JAUYOW010000097.1 GCA_030697825.1 Gemmatimonadales bacterium
ATCGCGCCCTCTTCGAGGACTTGTTCGATCGTCTGTGGCGGGAGCGGAGTGGGCTCGAAGATGGGACCGATCGGAGCGTGGCCCCCCAGCGCCGTCCCGACAGCCAGGCCGCGGTCCCGCGCGCCGCCTGGGGCCCCGGGAATCCCACCCTCGAGCCGGAGCGCCCCATCACGGTCCCCGAGGGCGGCGTGCCGGGCTACAGCGCGGAGGCCCTGCTGCGCCGCAAGCCGTTCGACGAGTGCTCGGCGCGCGACCTGGCCGCGATGGAGCGACTCCTCACCCGGCTCGCGCTCACGCTAGCCACGCGCCGGAGCCGGCGACTGGTGCCCACCCGCGGGCGCGGCCTGGTGGACCTTCGCCGCAGTTTCCGCCGCGCGGTGGGCAGCGGCGGCGAGCTGATGACGCTCGCGCGGCGCACCCGCGCCATCGAGGAGCCCCGCCTCGTCGTGCTGTGCGATACCAGTGGGTCCATGGAGGCGCACACCCGCTTCCTGCTGACCTTCGTCCTCTCGCTCAGCAGGGTGGCGAAGCGGACCGAGGTCTTCGCCTTCAACACCGCGCTCACCCGCCTCACGCCGTGGCTCTCACCGGGCAAGATCGGTCTGACGCTGGACCGTCTCGCCGCGGGCGTGCCCGATTGGGCGGGAGGGACCCGGATCGGCGAATGCCTCGCGGACTTCGTCGAGCGGTACGGCGACGCGGCCGTGAACGCGCGCACCGTGGTGGTCATCCTCAGCGACGGCCTGGACCGCGGGGACGTCGCGCCGCTGGTGGGGGCGATGCGCGCCCTGCACGCGCGGGCGCGGCGGGTCATCTGGCTCAATCCGCTGCTGGGCGACCCGCGTTACCGGCCCGAAGCGCGCGGGATGGCGGCCGCGCTGCCCTACGTGGACACGCTGGCGCCCGCCCACAATCTGGAATCCCTGGAGCGACTCGTGACGCTGGTGGCGGCCTGAGATGGGCATGGAGCTGGAGCAGAAACTCGTGGTGCGGGCGCCGCCGGAGGCGGTGTGGGCCTTGCTCACGGATCCGCGTCGGGTCGCCGGCTGCCTGCCGGGGGCGGCGATCACGGAGCAGCTCGACGAGAGGACCTGGGCCGGCACCATCACGGTGAAGGTTGGCCCCGTCTCCACGAGCTACAAAGGCAAGGTCACTTTCGAGCGACTGGACACCGCCACCAGAACGGCGGACATTGTCGCGTCCGGGCAAGACATCCGCGGCAAGGGTGGGGCGGACCTGCGCCTGAGCAGCCGACTCGTAGCGGTGGATGGCGGCGCGACCGAGGTGACCGTGCGTTCCGACGTCAGCGTGACCGGCATCCTCGCCCAGCTTGGCCGTGGGATGATCCAGGACGTCAGCGATCAGATGTTCCAGCGGTTCGCCGCGGCCATGCGCGTGCAGCTTGAGGCCGCGCCGGTGGCTCTCGCGGTTTCCGGCGCTCCAGGTGGCGCACCCGCGGCGCCGGGCGTTCCGGCGTCGGCGTCCCCGCCCGCCGAGGTCGAGCCGATCCAGGCCGTCTCCTTCGGCGCCCAGCTCGTCGTCCGTGCCCTCGGCCGCGCGGCACGCCGCCCGGTCGTCGTGCTGATCGTGGTCATTGCGATGGTCGTCATTTGGTGGCTCTGGTTCTCATAGGAGGTGTCATGATCCCCGCTGCGTTCGACTACCATGCCCCCGGCTCGTTGGCCGATGCCCTCGCGCTGTTGGACCGCCACGGCGAGGACGCCAAGGTCCTGTCGGGCGGACAGAGCCTGCTGCCGCTCCTCAAGCTCCGTCTGGGCCAGGCCGGCCATCTCGTGGACATCGGCCGTATCCAGGGACTCTCGTACATCAAGGAAGAGGGCGGCGTCCTCAAGATCGGCGCAGCCACGACCGAGGCGATGCTCGAGCGCTCGGACCTCATCCGCGCGAAGTACCCGATCCTGCTCGACACGGCGCTCGTCATCGCCGACCCGCTGGTGCGCAACCGCGCCACGGTGGGCGGCAACCTCGCCCACGGCGACCCCGCGAACGACCATCCCGCCACGATGCTGGCCGTCGGCGCGGAGGTCGTGGCGCGCGGGCCCAAGGGCGAGCGCGTGATCCCGATCGACCAGTTCTTCGTGGCGCTCTTCACGACGGCCCTGGCGCCTAACGAGATCCTGACCGAGATCCGGATCCCGGCGCCGCCGCCCATGTCCGGCGGGGCTTACGAGAAGCTGGAGCGGAAGGTCGGCGACTTCGCCACGGCGGCCGCCGCCGCGTTCGTCGTCCTCGGCAAGAACGGCGCGGTGGAGCGGGCCGGTATCGGCCTCACCAACGCGGGCCCGATGCCCGTCAAGGCGCGGGAGGCGGAAAACTATCTCAAGGGGAAGAAGCCGGACGACGCGACGATCGCCGAGGCGTCGCGGCTGGCGGCGAAGGCCGCGGCCGCGGGCGCGGACCGGCGCGGGTCGGTGGAGTACAAGCGCGAAATGGCGCGCGTCATGACGGCGCGGGCCCTCAAACGGGCCGTGCAGCGGGCGGGGGGACGATAACCATGGCGACGCACCAGATCCGCGTGAGCGTGAACGGGACCGCCCACGAAGCGGAGGTCGAGTCCCGGCTGCTGCTGGTCCATCTGCTCCGTGAGAACCTGCGCCTCACGGGGACGCACATCGGGTGCGACACGACCCACTGCGGCGCGTGCACGGTGCTGATGGACGGGGAGCCGGTGAAATCCTGCACCGTGCTGGCCGTGCAGGCCGACGGCCATGAGCTGATGACCGTCGAAGGCCTGGAGCAAGGGGGCAAGCTCGACCCCATCCAGGACGGCTTCTGGCAGGAGCACGGCCTGCAGTGCGGCTTCTGCACGCCGGGCATGATGATGACGAGCTACGCGCTGCTCAAGCGCAATCCCAAGCCGGACGAGGCTGCCATCCGTCAGGCCATCTCCGGCAATCTGTGCCGCTGCACCGGGTACGTGAACATCGTGAAGGCCGTGCAGTACGCCGCGGCCAAGGCGTAAGGGGGAACCATGGCACTCCGGACCACACCCGAAGTCGGCGGCATGGGGCACTCGATCAAGCGCAAGGAGGATCCGCGCTTCATCCGCGGCAAGGGCAACTACGTGGACGACATCACGCTGCCGGGGATGCTGTACCTCGACATCGTGCGCAGCCCGTTCGCCCACGCGAAGCTCAAATCCCTCAACACCGAGAAGGCGCTCAAGGTGCCGGGCGTGCTCGCCGTCATCACGGGCGAGACGCTGAAGGGGTACAACCTGCACTGGATGCCCACCCTCTCGTCGGACACCCAGATGGTGCTGCCGGTCGAGAAGGTGATGTACCAGTCGCAGGAGGTGGCGGGCGTGATCGCGACGTCCCGGTACGCCGCCGCAGACGGCGTGGAGGCGGTCGAGGTCGACTATGAGCCGCTTCCCGTGATCGTGGACCCCTTCAAGTCGCTCGCGCCCGGGGCGCAGGTGTTGCGCACCGACAAGGAGGGCAAGAAGGACAACCTCGCCTTCCACTGGGAGGCGGGCGACCGCGCGGCGACCGACCAGGCCTTCGCCGCGGCCGAGGTTGTGGTGAAGCAGGACATCTACCTGCCGCGCATCCCCGTCGCGTCCATGGATTCCTGCGGCTGCGTCGCCTACTTCCACCCGGCCGAGGGCAAACTAACCGTCTACATGACCACCCAGGCGCCGCACGCGGTGCGCACCGTGTTGGCGCTCGTGGCGGGGCACGTGGGACTCTCGGAGGAGAAGATCCGCATCATCTCGCCGGACATCGGCGGCGGGTTCGGCGGCAAGGTGCCGGTCTATCCCGGCTACGTCATCGCGATCGCCGCCTCGGTCGTCATCGGCAAGCCGGTGAAGTGGATCGAGGACCGGATGGAGAACCTCCAGGCCGATTCCTTCGCGCGCGACTACCACATGACGGCGGAGCTGGCGGCGAAGAAGGACGGCACCATGACCGCGCTGCGGATCAAGACGGTGGCCGATCACGGCTACACCAACGCGTCGGCCAACCCGTCCAAGTTCCCCGCCGGGCTCTTCTCCATCTGCACCGGCTCCTACGACCTGAAGCAGGCGTTCTGCGAGGTGGACGCGGCCTACACCAACAAGCCGCCGGGTGGCGTCGCCTACCGCTGCTCGTTCCGCGTCACCGAGGCGGTGCACGCCATCGAGCGCATCACCGACGTACTCGCTGCGAATCTCAAGATGGATCCCGCCGAGCTCAGGCTGAAGAACTTCATCAAGCCCGAGCAGTTCCCGTACCAGTCGGTGCTGGGCTGGGAGTACGACAGCGGCGATTATCCCCGCGCGCTCAAGCTCGCGATGGAGAAGATCGGCTACGCGGCGCTGCGGAAGGAGCAGGCGGAGAAGCGCCAGCGTGGCGAGTTGATGGGCATCGGCATCTGCAGCTTCACCGAGATCGTCGGCGCCGGGCCGTCCAAGGACTTCGACATCCTCGGCATCAAGATGTTCGACTCGGCCGAGATCCGGGTGCACCCGACCGGCAAGGCCACGGCGCGCTTCGGCACCAAGTCGCAGGGCCAGGCGCACGAGACGACCTACGCGCAGATCGTGGCGGAGGAGCTGGGCATCCCCGCGGCGCACGTCCAGGTCGAGGAAGGCGATACCGACACCGCGCCCTACGGCCTGGGCACGTACGCCAGTCGCTCGACCCCGACGGCCGGCGCCGCCGGCGCGATGGCCGCGCGCAAGATCCGTGAGAAAGCGAAGAAGATCGCGGCCCACCTGCTCGAGGTCTCCGAAGACGACCTCGAATGGGAGGTGGGGAAGTTCTCGGTGAAGGGCGCGCCCCAGAAGTCCAAGACCATCCAGGAGATCGCGTTCGCGGCGTACACTAACCACCCGCAGGGCATGGAGCCGGGTCTCGAGGCGGTCTCTTACTACGATCCGCCTAACTTGACCTTCCCCTTCGGCAGCTACATCTGCGTGGTTGACATCGACCGCGGGACGGGGATGGTGAAGGTCCGTCGCTTCATGGCCGTGGACGACTGCGGGAACATCATCAACCCGATGGTCGTCGAGGGCCAGATCCACGGCGGGCTCACCCAGGGCCTCGCGCCGGCGCTGTTCGAGGAGATGACCTACGACGAGCAGGGCAACAACCTCGCCGGCAGCTTCATGGACTATCTCGTTCCGACCGCGATGGAGACGCCGCACTGGGAGACCGACAAGACCGTGACGCCGTGCCCGCACCACCCTCTCGGGGCCAAGGGCGTCGGCGAGTCCGCGACGGTCGGCGCGC
>JAUYOW010000098.1 GCA_030697825.1 Gemmatimonadales bacterium
TGATCCGAAGGTTGTCGCGATGCCGGCTCGCGACTGAAGTCGCGGCTCGGCCGGATGACCGTCGCTGAAGCGACGGATCCGGACGCGGTTTCAGCCGCAGACTCCCAGCCGCGGGGCCGGCCGCCAGCAGGCTCAGAACGAAGTCGCGACGGTGCATGGGTACCCTAGCAGGATGCGACACCGTGCCCCGTCCCGCCAGAGGGCCGCCGCCAATGCCTTGACGGCGACCCTCCCGGCCGACAGATTCAAACCATGGTTCCAAAACTGAACCCGGGTTCGAATCACCTCGAGGGCGGGCCCCGGCCCAAGGACCGCCGGGCCCGGCGCGCCCTCGCGACGCGGCAGACCATCCTCCGCGCCGCCGCCGGTGTCTTCCGGGACCGGGGCTTCGCCGACACGGGGATGCGCGAGATCGCCGCGGCGGCTGACCTTTCCCCCGCCAACCTCTACTATTACTTCAAGAGCAAGCACGAGCTGCTCTACTTCTGCCAGGACCACTCGGTGGACATGATGCTCGTGGCGACCCGGCCGCCTAACGGACGGCGGCAGGGCCCGGCCGAGCGGCTCAGGCGCGTCATCACGGCCCACCTCACCTGCACGCTCGACGAGCTGGACGGCGCCGCCGCGCACACCGAGGTCGATGCCCTGCCCCCCACCTTGCGGGCCCGGATCGTCGCCAAGCGCGATCGCTACGAGCAGGCGGTGCGCCGCATCGTCGCCGACGGGGTGCGGCGCGGCGCGTTCGTGAGGTGCGATCCGGCACTCGTCACCCGCGCCATCCTAGGGGCGCTCAACTGGACCGCGAAATGGTACCGCCCGGACGGCACGCAGCGGCCGGCCGCCGTCGCCGACGCGTTCGGCGATTACCTGGTGAGAGGGTTGCGGAAATGATCGAGCGGCGCGCCAGCGGGCCCACCCTTCCGCCGACCGACGATCGGGCGCGCATCAGCCTCCGCGTCAACGGCGAGGAGCGGCACGTGCTCTTCGAGGGCTACAAGACGCTGCTCGAAGTCCTGCGCGAGGATCTGGACCTCACCGGCACCAAGCACGGCTGCGAGCTGGGCGAATGCGGCGCGTGCGCCGTGCTCAGGGACGGCAAGCCCGTCCTCTCATGCCTGGTCCTCGCCGTTGAGTGCGACGGGTCCGATGTGACGACGGTCGAAGGGCTGGCGGACGGCCCCGCGCTCCACCCGCTCCAGGAGAGCTTCGCGGACCTGGGCGCGGCCCAGTGCGGCTATTGCACGCCGGGCATCCTGCTCACCGCCAAGCACCTCCTCGACCACAATCCGGCGCCGACGCGCGAAGAGATCAAACAGGCGCTCTCGGGGAACCTGTGCCGGTGCACCGGATACCTCCAGATCTTCGAGGCCGTGGAAGCCGCGGCACGCACCGGCGCGCCGGCGGGCCGGCGCGCGGACGCCGCGCGATGAAGGTCATCGGCAAGGCGCGCCGCAGGGTCGATGGCCGCGCCAAGGTCACCGGGCAGACGAAGTTCGCGGACGACCTGATGCTGCCGCGCATGTTGTTCTGCAAGCTCCTCCGCTCGCCGCACCCCCACGCCCGCATTCTGACCATCGACGGGTCGAGGGCGCGCCGGGCCCCCGGGGTCAGCCTCGTGCTCACCGGCGACGACTTCCCGATCCCCTACGGCATCATGCCGGTGAGCCGCGACGAGCACGCCCTCTGCCGCGGCAAGGTCCGCCACGTGGGCGACCCGGTAGCGGCCGTGATCGCGGCGAGTGAGTGGGAGGCTGCTGAAGCCCTCAAGCTGATCGAAGTCTCGTATGAGGCGCTGGCCACCATCCACTCCCCGGAGGAAGCGCTCCGGAACCCGGCAACCCGTATCCACGAGTACGGCGAGGGCGGCAACATCCACCGGCTCGCCCACTTCGAGTTCGGCGACGTCGAGGAAGCGTTCGCGAAGCACGCCGACCGGGTCTTCGAGGACCTCTTCTTCTTCGGCGGTAGCACCCACCTGCCACTCGAGCAGCACGCCTCGGTCGCTGCGCTCGATCAGGACGGCCGTCTCACTCTTTGGTCCTCGACGCAGACGCCGCACTACGTGCACCGCGAGTTGGCGCGCGCGCTCGGCATTCCGGCACACCAGGTCCGCGTCGTTGCCACGCCCAACGGCGGCGGTTTCGGCGGGAAGAGCGATCCCTTCAACCACGAGATGGTGGTGGCCAAGGCGGCGCTCCTCACCGGGCGTCCGGTCAAGGTGACGTTGACGCGCGAGGAAGTCTTCTACTGCCATCGCGGCCGGCACCCGGTGCTGATGCACCTTCGGACCGGAGTGAAGGCCGACGGCACGATCGTCGGGATGGATCTCGAAACGCTGCTTGACGGCGGCGCATACGGTAGCTACGGCGCCGCCTCGACGCTCTACACGGGGCAGCTCCAAACGGTGACCTATCACGTGCCGCGCTATCGCTTCCGCGCGTGCCGCACGTTCACCAACACTCCGGCGTGCGGACCCAAGCGCGGGCACGGGACGCCGCAGCCGCGCTTCGCTCAGGAAGTGCAGCTCGACAAGATCGCCGTAGCGCTCGGCAAAGACCCGGCGGACCTGCGTCTCCAGCAGCTCGCACCCGCGGACTCGATCACCGCGAACTGGCTCAGGATAGGGACGATCGGCCTCAGGCAGTGCATCGAGGCGGTGGTCGAAGGTTCCGGGTGGCGGCAGCGCCGAGGCAAGCTGGGCGCGGGTCGTGGCCTCGGCATCGCGTGCTCGTCGTACCTCTCCGGCGCGGGCGTCGCGATCTACTGGAACGAGATGCCGCATTCGGGCGTGCAGCTCCAGCTCGACCGGTCCGGTCGGGTGACCGCGTTCTGCGGTGCGACGGAGATAGGTCAGGGATCCGACGACGTGCTGGCCGCGATCGTCGCGGAGGTCCTCGGCATCGACGCGTTCGACGTGAAGCTCGTCACCGGCGACACCGACCTCACGCCGGTGGACCTTGGCAGCTACTCGAGCCGGGTCACGCTGATGATGGGGAACGCGGCCATCCAGGCCGCCGAGCGGGCGAAGGCGATGCTCGCCGAGGCGGCCGCGGGCAAGCTCGGCGTGCCGGAGGGGCGGCTCGCGTTCGCGGACCGGCGAGTGTTCGACGTCGAGAACCCCGAAGCGGGGATGGGTTTCGCCGAGGCCGTCGTCGCGGCGGAGACGAAGTTCGGGACGATCGGGACGACCGGCTCGTACACTCCGCCCAAGTCGCCGGGCAAGTATCGCGGCTCGGGGGTGGGCCCGTCGGCGGCTTACTCGTACAGCGCGTCGGTGGTGGAAGTCGAGGTTAATCGCGAGACGGGATGGATCAGCGTGCCGAAGATCTGGATCGGGCACGACATCGGGCGGGTGCTGAACCCGGTTCTCGCGCGCGGCCAGGTAGAGGGTAGCGTCTACATGGGACTGGGCGAGGCGCTGATGGAGGAGCAGGTCTTCCGGCGGCTGCCGGCCCGGCTCTCGGGCGCGCTGGTCCACAAGATCCCCAGCCTCCTCGAGTACAAGTCGATCACGTCGCTCGAGATGCCGGAGGTCGTGACCTACTTCATCGAGAACCCGGACCCGAACGGGCCGTTCGGCGCGAAGGAGGTCGGCCAGGGGCCGCTGCTGCCGATCATGCCGGCAGTGGCTAACGCGGTGTTCGATGCGGTCGGCGTGCGGGTGGACGAGGTGCCGATCACGCCGGAGAAGATTCTGAGGGCACTGGAGAGTAAGGGGAGTAAGGGGAGTAAGGGGAGTGAGGGGAGTGATGGGATGGCCCGCGTGGGGCCGACGACCTTCCCCGACGTGCCTTGGCCGGAGCCGCTCAAGGTGCCGCCGCCGTGGGAAGGCGGCGATGGCCGCGCCCTGAACCAGGAGCAGCGGACGGAAAGAACGGCCGGGGCCGCAGGATGATGCGCGCGCCGAAGTTCCGGTACGTCGCCGCGCGGACGGTGAAGGATGCCGCGCTGGCGCTGCAGGACGGCGGCGCCGACGCGATGTTGCTCGCGGGTGGGACCGACCTGGTGCCGAACATGAAGCGGCGTCAGCAGACCCCGGCGATCGTGATCGGCATCCGGAACGTGTCCGAGTTGAAGAAGATCTCGAACGGCAAGGGCCTGACGCTCGGCACGGGGCTGACGCTCACCGAGATCACCGAGCACGAGAAGGTGCGGGCCGGGTACGCGGCGCTCGCCAAGGCGGCGGGCTCCGTGGCGACACCGCACCTCCGGAACATGGGCACGCTGGGCGGCAATCTCTGCCTCGACACCCGCTGCAACTATTACGACCAGAACTACGAGTGGCGGAAGGCGATCAGCTTCTGCATGAAGGCGCCGGGGAGCACCGACGGGCACGCCTGCACCAGCCCGGACGGCACCTCGATCTGCTGGGTGGCGACGAGTAGTCCCCGCTGCTGGGCGGTCTCGAGCACCGACACGGCGCCGGCACTCATCGCGCTGGGGGCCGAGGTCACCCTGGTGAGCACCGAGGGGGAGCGGCGGATTCCGCTGGAGCAGCTCTACAACAACGACGGGATGGCGTACCTCACCAAGCGCCGCGACGAGATCGTGACGAAGGTACACCTGCCGCCGAACGTCGAAGGTCGAAAGTCGACGTACTGGAAGCTGAGGCGGCGAGGGTCGTTCGATTTCCCGGTGCTCTCGGTCGCGGCATCGGCGCGGTTTTCCGGAGGGGGGAGCGGGGAGCGGGGAGCGGTACCTGCCGGTGCGGTAGTCCTTGAGGCGCGGGTGGTACTCGGGGCAGTTGCCTCGCGGCCGCTGATCGTCCCGGAGGCGGCAACGCTGGTCGGAAAACGCCTAACGGACGACGTGATCGCGACATTCGCCGAGCAGGCGTCGCGGCTGGCGAAGCCGCTCGACAACACCGATTTCGAGTTGGGGTGGCGGAAGAAGGTGGCGAAGAGTTACGTGGTGGGGGCGCTCAAGGAGCTGCGAGTCGGCGGCTAAGGTCCGGAGGTACGGGGCTGCTCCCACCGTGCCTCGCATCGTCTCGCCGAACCGTTGCCCCGCAGCAACAGGAGTGGCGCTCAGTCAGGCAGCTTCGGACGGACGAGGCCTCACCCTCCCAATCTCAACTTACGCACCAGCAAGAACTTAGCCAAGCCACCGCCGAGGATGCACGTCCGCGCCCGCGCACGGCGGCGGCGTGCCGTCGGGGCACTGAGCCCGCGCGGTAGCCGCTACCGAGACGGAGCAGGCGACGATGAGAAGCGGCATGATTGGGCGGGGACTTCGTCTCACGGTACCACCCGGATCGCGTCCTCGACAGCACGCCGGAACGTCCGCGGGTCCAGCGCCGGATACCGGTAGAGCGCCGGCTCGATCCGCGCGAACAGATCCAGCAGCTTCGCTCGCTCCACGAGTTCGCGCGACAGCATCACCTTGACGTCCGCAACGTCCTGGGCGTGGCCGCGCTCGATCTTGGCCAGCGCCTGGGCGTAGAGGTCGTAGTGGAAGACGGCCAGCTTTCCTTCCTGCATGACGAACACGCTGCGGTCTTCCCACCCCGGCAACTCAGGGATGAAGTCGGCCGGCGACGCGAGCTCGACGTTGATCTGGAGCTCGTCTTTGAGGCGCGCAATCGCACGGAGCACCGCATCAGGCTCGGGCACAAGCTTGACGTCCACGTCGATCGTCGTGGGCCGCCAGCCATACAGGACGGCCGTTCCACCGCCCGTCAGGTAGAGTCGGCACGCAGTGTCGGTGGCGCGGGCCAGTGCTTGCAGAAACGCCCGCAGGCGCTCTGCGTCGGTCAGGCGCCGCATTCGGCGGCACGCTCGAAGCTCACGAGCCGGCGGACCAGGGCGTTGTAGCGGGAGTGCGCGGTATCCGGATTCTCGGCGGTGAGGGCGGCGTAGAGCCGAAGCTCGGGCGGCGCCTGGTCGCCCTCGGGCACCGCGAAGCCGAGGCGGCGCAGCCGCGGCGCGCCGATCAACACCAGCAGCGCGGGAACGGATTCCAGGCCACGGGCCAGGTCCAGCAGGCCCGCTTCGATCAGCTCCTCGCCGGGAAGTGCGCGAGCGATGTCCATACGGAGGATTGTAGCGAGCGCCGCACGGGCTCGCAAAGCGAGCCAGTCGCGTTCCGGCCGAATCACCGGAAGGCCAGCGCGCCCGCGGCAAGCCATGAGGTCGGGCCGAAAGTCATCTCCGGCTAGCGCGGCGTGTTGAGAGGCCGCGACGCCTCGACCACGCGCCGGAACCTTGCGTCCGAGCGGATGGGATCCAGCTCCGGCGCGTCGAGGTAGCTCCAGAGCTGCGCGGCCAGCGGTCGCGCCCGCTCGAGCGCCTCGACCGCGAGGTCGCCGCGGCCCACCGACGCGAAGCCCGCGGCGAGCATGTAAGCGGCGCGAGGCGTAAGCGCGCCGGCCTCGCCCCCCGCGAACACGGAGGGATCCACGGCGGCGCGAGCCAGCCGGGAGCGTGCCGCCGCCGTGTCGCCCGCACGCGATTCGACCAGCGCCATCACGACCTCGCTCCAGTAGCGCGAGCCGGGAGGGGCGAAGCGCAGCGCCGCCTCAGCGTCGAACCTCGCCCCAGCCAGATCGCCTAGCGCCACCCGCGCGCGCGCCCGGTCGGCGTAGCTGAACCAGCTCGTGGGGTCGGCCACGAGCGCGCTGTCGAGCCAGCGCAGGGCATCGGTGTAGCGCCGCTCGTGGTACGCCCGGAACCCCAAGTCCCTGAGGCTAACCGGCCTCAGGGGATCGATATCGACGGCCCGCAGGGTGGCGCGACTCCCGGCCTCGTGCTCACCCATCCGCTGAAGCAGGACGCCGTACTGGCTGTGAGCTTCCGCGTTCCGCGGGTCCAGGGCGATCGCGCGCTCGAACGCCACCCGGGCGGGCGCCAGATCCCGCGGGCGCTCGAAGGATCGCAGGAGCGCCAGCGCCATCCACGCGTCCGACACCGTGGAGTCCGCGCGCAGGGCCTCCGCAGCCGCCGACAGCCCGCGCGCCAGCGACGAATCCAGCGGCAAGCCGGAGTAGGACCAGCCCCAGTTGACGTGCTGCGCGTACCCGTAGGCAATGCGCGAGCGCGCGGCGGTGAAGCCGGGATCCAGGCGCAGCGCTGCCTCGTATTCGGCAATGGCTCCCGCAACCGACTGCTGGGTGCGCTGGCCCAGCATGTAGTTGCCGCGCAGGAGAAGGTCGTACGCCGCGGCGTTGCGCGTGGGGCGCGCCTCAATGGAGGCGCGCTCGCCAGGCAGGAGGCGCCCGGCAATGGCGGTGCCCACCGCCTGA
>JAUYOW010000099.1 GCA_030697825.1 Gemmatimonadales bacterium
CGGCAGTTCCAGCAGGTGACTCCGATGCTACGCTGCTTCGAGCACTGGTTCGGCCCGTATCCCTGGTACGAGGACGGCTACAAGCTCATCGAGGCGCCCCACCTGGGGATGGAGCACCAGAGCGGCATCGCCTACGGCAACCACTACCAGAACGGGTACCTGGGGCGCGACGTCTCGCGCACCGGCCTCGGCCTCCAGTGGGACTTCATCATCGTCCACGAGAGCGCCCACGAGTGGTGGGGCAACAACATCTCGGCACAGGACCACGCCGACATGTGGGTGCACGAGAGTTTCGCGAACTACGCCGAGGGGATCTACACCGAATGCCAGCAGGGCAGGAGCGCCGGCGCCGCGTACATCATCGGCTCGCGCCGCGGCATCCGGAACGACCGCCCGATCCTCGGTACGTTCGGTGTCAATCGCGCGGGCTCGGGCGACATGTACCCCAAGGGCGGGAACATGCTGCACACGATCCGCACGATCATCGACGACGACGCGCGGTGGCGTGGCATCCTGCGCGGCCTGAACCAGACGTTCCGGCGCCAAACCGTCACCGGGCAGCAGGTCCGGGACTACATCAGCCGCGAGGCCGGACTGGACCTGAGCAAGGTGTTCGCGCAGTACCTGACGACGACGATGATCCCGTCGTTCGAGTATCGCGTCGAGGGCACAACACTCTCATTCCACTGGGCGAACGTGGTCCCCGGGTTCGGCATGCCGGTGAGGGTGAACGTGCCGGGAATGGGCTCGCGGGTGCTGCACCCGACGGAGGCGTGGCAGAGCCTGGCGGTGAGTTCCCCGCAGGCGGCCGAGCTGGTGGTGGACGAGAACTTCTACGTGACGCAGCGCAACGCCGGCGCGCCGGCGGGGACCCGGAGGCGGTCTTCAGCGCGCGCTGGGCGCCGGATGGCAGGCGCATCGCGGTGACAGGCACGACGCGAATGTGGATCGCTAACGCCGACGGGTCGAACCCGGTGGCGTTCTGTCCGCCGCCCGCCGGATGCTTCTTTCCGCTCAACCTCGACTGGTCGCCGGACGGCACCCGCATTCTGCTGGACAGCTTCAACGCGCTCTCGCTGGCCAAGGTCGATGGCTCGAGCGCGACGCCGCTCCAGACGTCCACGAGCTGTTGCGACATCGCCGTCGGAACACCGCGGTGGTCGCCGGACGGTTCACAGATCGCGTTCGTGAAGATTCCCGCCGGCTAGCGGCCCTGACGCCTAGTTGATTCCCACGCGACCGCGCACCTGCTCGATCATGCGCGGCGCGTCGTAGCCCACGCCGTCCTTGAACACCGTCACCACGTTGCGAATCACCGCCGGATCGCCGGTGAGATCGCCGCGCAACAGGACCAGGTCGGCGGTCTTGCCCGCTTCCACCGAACCCAGCTGGGCGTCGATGCCCAGGACTTTCGCGCCATTCAGGGTGCATACTCGCACCGCCTGCTCCACCGTGAGGCCGGCCTCGATCAGCAACTCGTAGCCCCGCTGGTCGCCGAGGCCCGGCAGCGCGCCGCCGTTGCCCGTCGGGTCCACGCCGCTGGCGAGGTTGCCGCCCGCCGCGAAGAACGCGCGGTCGAAGTCGAGCGCGCGCCGGAATCCTGCCGCCGTGAGCGGCTGACGGCTGGTCGTGTCGATGAAGGCGCGGTTGGCGACATACGCGGCCCGCACGTCCGGCGCCATCAGCCCGAGGACGCGCTCGTCGGTGACCGGCCGGTGGGGATAGAACAGCTCGAACACCGGCATCGTCGTCGTCATCGAGACGTTGCGGCGCACCATGAGCGCGATGAGATCGCGGCCGATCGGTCCGTCGGCCACCACGTGCGTGTCCAGCACCGCGAAGTTGTCGGGCGGGCAGCGGTCGAGCTGCTTGCGCGGATGGAAGTCGGTCGCCGTCAGCGCGCCGTGCGAAAGGTCGTCGATGCCCAGTTCCACGGCTTCACGGAACGTCACCGAGCACAGGTGGCCCGTGGTGCGCATGCCGCGGCGATGCGCCTCCTCGATCGCGGCTCGCATGTTCTCGCGCGTTATGTCGGTATAGAACTTGATCCACGTCGCGCCTTCCTCGGCCCAGTACGCCACGAACCGGCGGGCCTGTTCCGGCGTCGTGACGACGGACATCGAGCCCCCGCCGCCCTCGCCGGTCAGGTAGGGCGTCGTGACGTGAATGCGAGGGCCGGGCACGTTTCCGGCGTCCACGTTGCGCTTGAGGTTGATGTCGGCGTACGGCGACTGGCTGCCGGTGGTGCGGATCGTCGTCACGCCGGAGGCCAGGTACAGCCGCGGGCCGGTGAAGCTCATCTGCATCGCGCGGCCGCCCGACGCCGTGTAGTAGAGGTGATCGTGCAGTCCGACGATCCCCGGGATGACCGTGTGTCCGGCGCCGTCGATGACCTGCGCGCCCGCGGGAACGGCCGTGCGTCCCGTCGGCCCCACCAACTCGATGCGCCCGTCGCGGAGGACGATCGTCTGCCCGCGCCGCGCGGCGGACCCCGTGCCGTCCACCAGCGTCACGTTGGTGATCGCGACCACGGAGGTGTCCACGGATACCATCCGCCGGACAGCCGGAGAGAGCTGGGGACGCTGCGCCGCGGCCGACGCGGTGATCGAGCCGAGCGCGGCGGCGGCGAGTACGGCGAGCGGGAGCGTGCGGTTCGTCACGGTTCCTCCACATCCAGGGCCATCATCATCCCGGATTGCAAGTGTTCGGCGATGTGACAGTGGAGCATCCATCGCCCGGGGTTGGACATTTCGACCAGAAGGTCCACGCTGCCGCCGGCCGGCACGAGCGCAGTGTCCTTCCAGGCAGGATTCTGGTTCCGGATCCCGTTCACTGCCAATATGACGAACCGCTGGCCGTGCAGGTGAATGGGATGCTGCATGCCGTGCAGCGTATTGCGCGCGCCCACCAGGCGAATACGCACCATGTCGCCAACGCGATAGCGCCAGCGCACATCCATGTTCTCCAAGCCCGTGGCCGGATCGCGCAGCGCCCAGTGCGCCTGGCGTGCGGTCGTCGCCCAGTTCATGCCGGGCATCGTCCCGTCCCATTCGACCGGATTGAAGAAGATCGAGTCGAGCCGCATCAGCTGGGCACTCACGAACGGCAGGCCGGCAAAGTCCACGCGCAGCTCGAGCGTGCGATCCACGGGCCGATCGGCGCCGGCGAGGAAGCGCGCCAGCTCCGCGGCGGCGGGGCTGGTGCGCAGCGTGTCAAACCGGGTGCGGGGTGCGGGGTGCGGAGTGTTCGACACCGTGACGACTCCCAGCGTGTCGGTGCGGCTGAAGAACCGGCCGTTCAGGTGATCGAGTGCCCGTACGCGATTCAGCAGCGCGACGCGTCCCGGCCTCTCGAAGCGCACGTCAACCACATAACGCTCGGCGGGCGCGATCACCACGCTCTCCACCCATTCTTCGCGCGCGAAGGCGCCGAGGTCCGACCCGACGACCTTCATGCGCGCCCCCGGGCCGAATGACGCGTTGAAGGTGCGGGTGTTCGAGGCATTCGTCAGATAGAGGCGCACCACCTCGCCGCGCCGGACGTTGAGGCGCCACGCCGGCTCGCCGTTGACGAGAAAGGTGTTGCCGAACCGTCCCATGGCGGCGTGCGTTGCCGACTCCGCGCCGTACGGAACCGGGCCGTTCTCGCCGATGAGGATATCGTCGAGAATCAGAAACGCTTCGCGGTGCGCCGGCCCGAACGTGCCGGCCGGTGGTTTCACGAAGATGTTGCCGTAGAGGCCGAGGTCCTGCTGGATGTCCTCGCGCACGTGCGGGTGATACCAGTAGATGCCGGTGTCGGGGAAGCGCAGCGTGTAGACGAAGGATCCGCCGGGCGGCACTTCGGGCTGGGTCAGGCCCGGTACGCCGTCGAAGCGATTCTCCAGCCGCAGCCCGTGCCAGTGCACCGTCGAAGGAAGCGGCAGCTGGTTGGTGAAGCGCACCGTGATGCTCGCCGACTGCGACACCTCGAGCAGCGGGCCCGGGTACTGGCCGTTGAACCCGAACATCGTGTACGTACGGCCGGCGATGGTGCGCCGTACCAGGTCGGCGGAGAGTTCGAGTGTGTCGCCGCCGGCCAGCCTGACGATACGCCGCGGCACCGCAGGAGGAATGTGCGGGTCGTCAGGCGGCGACCAGGCGCGAGTCTCGGGCCGAAGCGCCATTTCCGACGGGAGCATCTCGAGCCCTGGATACATCGGCACCGGTGTCCAGCCGAGCGAGTCCGTGGTCGCATGGTGCTGATGTGGGTCGCTGCCGCTCAGGGCACCGAGAAAGTACTGGTAGGTGTCGGCCGGCCGCATGCGGTTTCCCGCCGACTCGCCGCGCAGCAGCACCGCGCCGTGTCGCTCGGTGGCCAGCGTATCGGGCTCCGCCGTCACGAGCAGATAGAATCGGTCGAAGGCGAGCGCGCCGGTGCGCGTCATGCCTTCGCGCACCACGCCCAGCTTGACCATCGGAGACATGGAGGGCGGCGCGGCCCAGGCGACGTAGCCGGGTCGGGGCCCGGTGACGGGCGGCAGACCCTTGAGCCGGAAGGTGATACGCCAGCGATGCGTGCCGTCCGCGGCCACGGCGACGGTGAACGGCCCTTCGATCCAGTCGAGTTGCGCCGTGCCCGAGGCGGAGTCCGCCGCGGCGCCGGGCAGGAGTTCGATACAGTAGAGATCCCGGCTCGCGCCGAGGCTTCCGGGCGCCACCGTGCATGGTTCCTGTGCCGCCGCGGGCGCGGCCGCGAGCATGGCAGCGAACAGGAAGCGCGCGAGCACTACCGGCGCGGGTTGCAGCCGGGCATGCGGAAGGCGCCGATGCGCGACGAGTAACGGGTGGCGTCGCGCCGCAGGTAGTCGCCGACGTACCGGATGGTGCAGTCGTCGCTCGGGTCGATCGCGGTCTGCGAGTAGTCCTCCCAGCGCAGCGTGTTCCTCTGCGCCGCCTCGCCTTCGACGAGTACAGCCTCGCGCAGCGTCAGCACGTCGCGGCGGTCGTTGGCGAGCCGCCCAGCGAAGCGCTGGCCGACGAAGTGAGCGAGGTCCCGCCTACGCCGGCCGAGCTGGTCGGGGATCTCCCGCCGGCGCTGAGCGCGGTGGTCATGGGCCTGCTCACCAAGCGGCCGGAGGGCCGGATGCAGAGCGCCGCGAACCTCGCCCTGGCGCTGGCGGAGATCAGCTAGCCGGGCGGAGGCCGCGCGGGGCGCTAGCAGCCCTCGTCGAGGACGAGCGAGGCTGACCGCGACGGCCAAGCCGGTGCCACGAATAGCGGGTCGATACTCGCGCACATGGACTCCGACTGCGAGGACAGTTCCCCGTCGTGCCACCTTCTCGATTCGATCGCGGGCGCCCGCTGCAATGCGCGTGATCGGCCACCGACCGGCAACGGTCAGCCGTCGGTCGTGATCTGCCGGATCAGCTCCGCGCGCACCGTCCCGGCGCGGTCGTTGTCCACCTGGCAGGTGCCCGCGGCATCGTGCCCGCCGCCGCCGTAGCGCAGCGCCAGGTCCCCGATGTGCGTCTTCGACGTCCGGTTGAGGACGGACTTCCCGATCGCGAACACCGTGTTCTGCTTCGCCCGGCCCCCCATCACGTGCATCGAGATGCTGCACGCCGGGTTGAGCGCGTAGATCACGAACCGGTTGCCCGCGTAGATGGTCTCCTCGCCCCGCAGATCCACCTCCACGAGGTTCCCATGAACCGTCGCGCAGCGCTTGAGCTGGGCCAGGAACGGCTCCCGGTGCTCGCGGTACAGGGCCACCCGCTCCGCCACGTGCGGCTGCCGCAGGATCTCGTCCACCTCCTGCCGCCGGCAGTAATCCACCAGCGCCATCATGAGCTGATAGTTCGACACGCCGAAATCCCGGAACCGCCCGAGGCCGGTCCGGGAATCCATCAGGAAGCCGAGCAGCACCCAGCCCTGGGGATCGAGGATCTCCTCTCGGGTGAACTGCGCCGAATCCGCCTTGTCCACGGCGGCCAGCAACGTCTCCGAGACGGAGGGGAACGCGTCCCGGCCACCGAAGTGCCGGTAAACGACTCGCGTGGCCGACGGCGCGTCCGGGTCGAGCACCAGGTTCGCGGGCGCCTTACCGCCGATCCGAACCGTTTCACTGGCGTGGTGGTCGAAGGCCAGGTGGCACCGCGGCGCGTACGGCAGGTTGGTCGTGATGTCGCGCTCGGTGATCTCGACTTTCCCGTCCTGCACGTCCTTGGGGTGCACGAACAGGATGTCGTCGATAAGATCGCGGCTCTTGAGCAGCACGGCGGAGGCCACGCCGTCGAAGTCGCTGCGGGTCACGAGGCGATAGCGCTGGTCGGCCACGAGTCACTCCATTCCGGTT
This sequence comes from Gemmatimonadales bacterium, assembly GCA_030697825.1. Classification (NCBI taxonomy): domain Bacteria; kingdom Pseudomonadati; phylum Gemmatimonadota; class Gemmatimonadia; order Gemmatimonadales; species Gemmatimonadales bacterium. The sequence continues at coordinate 6,334 of JAUYOW010000099.1, forward strand.
GAGCGATGGCGTCGAGCGTGAAGTCGTCACCGCGGGCGGGGCCCAATCTACCGCGCGGCAGCGATCGGCCGCCATGGCGCCCCGGGTCGATCAGCAGCCCTTCTCGAGGATCGTGACCTTGTCGGGGCTGTTCGGCACCACGCACAGAAACTCGAACGGCCCCTCGACCACCTGGTACGAATGCGGCACGCCTGCCGGGATGTACAGCGTGTGGTCGGGCCCGACCTCGTGGACCGCGTCGCCGATCGTGATCCGCGCCCGGCCGCGCAGCACGTACTGCTCGTGCTCGACCAGGTTGGTGTGCCGCGGCATGCCGCCGCCCTTTCCCATGATGAAGCGGCGCAGGACGAAGTTGGGCGCGCCCTGGTCGGGGCCCACCAGCACCTGCACCTCGGTCGCCGTGCCGGCCGCGACCTTCGTCCCCGGCACGTCGCCCGCCGGCCGGACGACCCCCTGCCGTGCGTCTCCCATCGTTCCTCCTAGCCCAGCAGGCTCTTCACCACGAACCACACGTTCGCCGGCCGCTCGGCCAGCCGCCGCATGTACCACGGGAACCAGGCGCTGCCGTAGCTGATCAGCACCCGGACCGTGTGCCCCGCCCTGACCAGCGCCCGCTGGTCGGATGACCCGATGCCGTAGAGCATGTGGATCTCGAACCCGCCGTCCTTCACCCCCAGCTGAGCTGCCTTCGCCGCCAGGCGCGCGACCAGCCGCATGTCGTGGGTGCCGAAGATCGGAGGCGCACCGCCTTTCGCCGCGGCGCCCAGCAGCTTCTCGCCCAACGCGAAGTACGCCTCGTCCACGTCGGCCTTCTTCGGGAACGCGACCGCGGGCGGCTCGGCGTAGGCGCCCTTCACGAGGCGGATGATCGGTTTCAGCGGAAGCAGCGCGTCCAGGTCCTTAGGCGTGCGGTAGAGGTAGGCCTGAAGGGCGAGGCCGACGCGTTCGTGCTTCTCGCGCAGCTTCCGGAAGAGGTCGAGCGTGCGGTCCACATAGCTCGAGTCCTCCATGTCTATCGACAACAGCGATCCGTCGGCGTCGGCCTTCGCGGCCAGCGTCTCGAGATTGGAAAGGCACGCCTCGAACGACAGGTCGAGGCCGAGCTGGGTGGGCTTCACGGAAGGTTGTGAGGCGAGCCGGCGCTCCCTGATGAGGTCAAAGACGCCGAGGTAGTGATCGCGCACGGCTTCCGCCTCAGTCAGGCTCGTCAGGTTCTCGCCCAGTTGCGTGACGACGGCGCCGATGCCTCCGGCGGCGAGCGTCTGTGCGGCGCCTAACGCATCGGTCACATCCTCGCCGGGCATGAAACGCTTGACGGCGCGGCGCGCGAAGGCGCGGCGCATCATCTGGTCGGCGAGCCAGCGGCTCCGGGACGCGCTCAGCAGGACGGTTCGGGCGAGGGACATGGGTGTCGGCCTAGAGGATCACGGTGAGGAAGAGAGCGATGACGAGTACGATGGCACCCAGTACGCCTCGTTGATGCGTTTCAGGTTGTTCTCCGCCTTCTTCGCCAGCCGGGAGTCCGCGGGGAAGCGGTCGGGGTGCCAGACCTGCGCCAGGTCGCGGTACGCGCGCTTGACCTCTTCCGGGGATTTGCCCGGAAGGAGGCCGAGAACCCGATACGCGCGACGCGGTTCCATCCTGAAGCTTGCGCTGCGTCCGCCGTTACGGCCAGTGGGCGTCCCAGCCGCCGTCCTCGTTGGGCTCGTTGTCGGCGGCGGGCGCGCCGGCGCCCTCGGGCCGCCTGATCTCGTAGTTGCGCGGCGGCTCCATGCCCGCGAGGTAGCGCACGAAATAGTCCCAGCGCCGCCGGATGAAATACGGCTCGGTAAGGCTGTGCGGCCGGTCCGGCGCGATGATGAAGTCGTAGTCGCGGTTGGCCCGGGTCAGCGCGTTGATGAGCTGTATCGTCATCGCCGGGTGGACGTTGTCGTCCATGTCGCCGTGCATGAGGAGCAGGTGGCCCCGAAGGTTCTCGGCGAGCGTCTGGTTGGCCGACGCCGTGAAGTTGTCGGTGCGCCGGACCGTGTCGCGCACCAGCAGCCCCTGATACTTCTCGGCCCAGTAGATGTTGTAGCTGCGGTTGTCGTGGTTGCCGGAGCTGGAGACGGCCACCCGGTAGAAGTCGGGATAGCGCAGCATCGCGTCCGTCGAGGCGAAGCCGCCGCCCGAATGGCCCCAGATGCCCACCCGGTCGATGTCGATCCAGCGGTAGCGCGCGGCCAGCTGGCGGAGCGCAGCGACATGGTCCGGGAGCCCGTTGTCGCCGAAGTTGCCGTAGTAGTTGTCGTGGAAGGCCTTCGACCGGAGCGGAGTGCCGAGGTGGTCGATGCGGACCACGATGAACCCCAGCTCCGCGACGGCGCGCGCTTCGGCACCGCTGCTCCACGCCCAGCGGCCCACGCTCCCCACCTGCGGGCCTGGGTAGATGTTCTCGACGATCGGATAGCGCCGGGTCGAGTCGAAGTCCGACGGGCGGTACATCACGCCGTAGATGTCGGTGACGCCGTCGCGCGCCTTGGTGGTGAACACCTCACCCGGCGTCCAGCCGAAGGCGGCGAGGCGTGAGACGTCGGCGGTCTCGAAAGTGCGGATAACGCGGCCGTCGGGCGCCGCGCGCAGCACGGTGACCGGCGGGCGCTCGATCCTCGAGTAGCTGTCCACGAAGAACCGGCCGTCCGGAGAGAACGTCACCTCGTGGCTGGCATCCTCGGGCGTGATCAGCGTGAGCCCGGTGCCGTCGAAGTTCACCCGATAGAGCTGGGCGTAGTAGAGCAGCCGGCCCGGCTCGCGGCCCCGGGCGGTGAAGTAGATCTGGCGCGCGATCTCATCCACGTGCGCTACCCAGCCCACGGCCCACGCGCCCGAGGTGATCTGGTTCTTGAGCCGGCCGTCGGGGCCGAAGCGATAGAGGTGCGCCCACCCGTCGCGCTCCGACCACCAGATCAGGTCCTGCCCGTCGCGCGTGGTGTACCAGCTGGCCGGGTCTTGGGGGCTGGTCTCGACCCACGTGCGCGCCGAGTCCGCGGCGAGGACGCGGCTTTGCCCGGTGGCGGCGTCCGCTTCGATGAGGTAGATGGCCTTGGAGGCGCGGGTCTGGAAGGTGAAGTGCAGCTTCTGCGAGTCGCTGGTCCACAACGAGTCGCGCGGCGTACCGCCCAGGGAGAGCTGTGCGGGTTGCGCCGGCAGCTCGACCCGTACGGCCTGGCGGCTCGTCACGTCGATCACGTAGAGGCTGGGCTTGGGGATGATGGTGTCGCCGGGCAGGGCGTAAGGCTGGGTGAACATCCGGGGCCGCTGCGACGTGTAGGAGATGTAGGGCATCAGTCCCACGCCCCGCACGTCCTGGCGGTTCGCGGCGATCCTGCGGGAGTCGGGCGACCAGCGCAGGTTGGGCGGCCCGCTGGGCCGGCGCCGGAGTTGCTGCTGCGGGCCCGGATCGCCCTGGCCGTACCACCAGTCGCGCATGCCGTCGGTGGTGAGCTGCGTCGAGTCGCGCGTGGTGGTGGTGTCTCCCGGGCGGCGGAAGGGCCGCACCCAGACGTTATAGCCGGAGACGAACGCTTCCGTCGTCGAGTCGGGTGAGACCACGAAGCGGCGACGGTCGGGGAGCGTGTCGCTCACCGTGCAGGCGTACGTGGCCAGCACGCACACGAAGCGCTTGCGGTTGGCGCTGAACTCGATGGCGCGCTCGTGGTCCGTGAAGCGGAAGCTGGTGAACGGGAGCCGGCCCGGCTCGTAGGCGGTATCTCGCGCCACCGACATCGCCGCGGCGAGGCGCCCGTTGTCGAACAGCAGCTGGCGGGTGTTACGCACCGGGTCCACTACCACGTACTCGGCGCCGCTGCCGGTCTTGTTGCGGTACCAGAAGCGCGTCTTGTCCACCATCCAGTTGGGCCGCACCGAGTCGCCGGCCACGATGGGCGATGCGTTCCACGGCAGGAACCGCTCGGCGCGGGTGTAGTCCACCTGCTGGGCGGCCAGGATGATGGGGGTGAACGCGAGCACGGCGGCCAGCGTGCAGCTGCGGAGCACGGGTCTCATCACTGCGATCCTCCGATGGGTCGGGCGCGCCGCCCCCTGGGGAGGGTGGCGGGAACAAAGTGCAGGGAAAACGAGATCGTAGCTAGTGTACGCTTACGCAGGGAGACGGCCCGCCGTTGCGTCATTGTGAAGCCTCCTTCATTCTCGCTTCACGGCGGCTTGGCCCCCGGGGTCGCTTTTTTCCTTCGTGAACAAGAGCGCTCCCGATTCCCGACCCGCGGCTTCCGCGCGATCCCTGGCCGAGCTCTCCGAGGGCGACACGGCCTCGGTGGTGACGCTCGATCTGGAGGCCGAGGTCGCGATCCGGCTGATGGAGCTGGGCTTCATCCCCGGAAGCCGCGTGACGGCCGGGCCCAGCGCGCCGGGCGGCGACCCGCGCGTCTTCCGGGTGGACGGCAGCGAGGTCGCGCTGCGGCGCGAGACGACTCGGCACATCGTGGTGGAGGCCGTGTCGTGAGCGCCTGTCACACACCGGTGCTGGATACGCCGGCGCGGCGCGGAAAGCGGACCCGCCCGGGCACGGTGGCGATCGTCGGCGCGCCGAACTCCGGCAAGTCCACCCTCTTCAACCGGCTCACCGGGCTCAGGCAGAAGGTCGCCAACTATCCCGGGGTCACGGTCGAGCAGCGGGCCGGGACGGTGTCGCTGCGCGACGGTCGCACGATGACGCTGATCGACCTGCCGGGCTCGTACGGGCTCACGCCGCGCAGCGAGGACGAACGGGTGGTCGAGCGGGTCCTGCACGGCCGCATGCCCGGCATCCCGCGTCCCGACGCGGTACTGCTGGTGCTCGACGCCACCAACCTCGGTCGCAACCTCGCCCTCGCCGCGCCGGTCCTCGCGCTCGGGCTTCCGACCCTGGTGGTGCTCAACATGGCCGACGAGCTGCGCGCGCGGGGCGGCACGCTCGACACGGCGCAACTGGCGGCCGAGCTCGGCGCGACGGTCGCACTGGTCAGCGCCACCCGCGGCGAGGGCCTCGATACGGTGCGCCGGTTCCTCGAGGGCACGTTCGCGGTCCCGGCCCGCATCGAGCTGCCCGTCATCCAGAACGTGCCGGCGTGCCGCCTGTGGGCGGGGCGCATCGCCGACCAGTCGGCCTATCGGGCGCCGGCGCCGCCCGCTTGGACGCGGCGCCTCGACGCCGTCTTCCTCCACCCCGCCCTTGGCCCGCTGGTCTTCCTGGCCGTCGTGGTCGCGGTATTTCAGGCGATGTTCACCGTGGCACGGCCATTCATGGACGGCGTCGAAGCGCTCGTCGTCGGCTCCGGCCACTGGATCGGCGCCACGTTGCCTGCATCGATGCTGCGGGACCTGCTGCTGCAGGGCGTGTGGGCCGGCGTGGGCTCGGTGCTGGTGTTCCTCCCGCAGATCCTGCTGCTGTTCCTCTTCATCGGGATCCTGGAGGACTCCGGGTACCTGGCCCGCGCGGCGGTCATCACGGACCGCACGATGGCCCGCGTGGGGTTGCAGGGAAAGTCGTTCATCCCGCTTCTCTCGGCATACGCGTGCGCGGTGCCGGCGATCATGGCCACGCGGACGATCGAGAACCGCCGGGACCGCCTCGCGACGATACTGATCGCGCCGTTCATGACCTGCGCGGCGCGTCTGCCGGTATACACGCTCATCATCGCCGCCTTCCTGCCGGAGCGGCGGGTGCTGGGGCCGCTGCTTGGCACCCGAGCCGCAGCGCTGCTCGGGCTCTACGTCCTCGGGTTCCTGGCGGCGGTGGCGACGGCGCGGCTGCTCAAGTCCACCATCCTGAGAAGCGGGCGAGCGCCGTTCATCCTCGAGCTGCCGCCGTACCGCTGGCCCACCTTCCGCTCCCTCGGCCTGCGCCTCGTCGACCGGGCCAAGATCTTCCTCCTCCGCGCTGGGACCATCATCCTGGGCGTCACCGTGGCGCTGTGGTTGCTGGCGCACGTGCCGCTCACCGACGGCCGGGCGCCCGCGATCGCCGACAGCGTCGCCGGGACCTTGGGCCGCGCCGTCGAACCCGCCATCGCCCCGCTCGGATTCGACTGGCGGATCGGCATCGGCCTGGTGACCTCGCTGGCGGCGCGCGAAGTGATCGTGGGCACGCTCGGCGCCATTCACGGCGTCGAAGGCTCGGAGTCGTCGGCGGGACTGCAGCAGGCCTTGCGGAAGAACCTGGCGCCGGGCGGCGCCGTGGCGCTCCTGGTCTTCTTCGCGTTCGCCATGCAGTGCGTTTCGACGCTCGCGGTGGTGCGGCGCGAGACCGGGAGCTGGAAGTATCCGCTGCTCCAATTCACTTACATGCTGACGCTCGCCTATCTGGGCGCGCTCGCGGCCAACCAGATCGTGGGCCGGCTGGTCGCGAGCTGACCCTCCGGGCGCCGGCCCGGGTCGGGGCGCCGGTGGTGTCGCGCACCGGAGCCCGGGCGCCAGCCCGGTGGCAGACCGGCGCCCGCCCCCTTATGTTTCCGCCCGGTTCCGGGGCGCCGCCGATGGCCGGAAGTCCAGGTCTCGGGCGGCGCTTCGTTGTTTCACACTCAGCAGTGCAGGGCGAACATGAAGGCGACCGAGATCCGCAAAGGGCACGTCCTGTTGATGGAGGGGCAGCCCTGCCGTGTGATGGACTTCCAACACCGGACCCCCGGCAACCTGCGGGCGTTCGTGCAGCTCCGGATGCGCAACCTGATCAGCGGTAACACCTTCGACACGCGGGTCGCCGCCACCGACTTCATCGAGGAGGCGCGGCTCGACGTGAAGGAGTACCAAGTGATGTACCGCGACGATTCGGGCGTGCACGTCATGGACACCGAGAACTACGACCAGTCCACGCTCAGCAACGAGATCGTCGGCGACATGGCGCAGTGGCTGGAGCCGGAGATGCACTTCCAGGCCGAGCTGCTGAACGGCACGGCGGTGGGCATCCGGCTTCCGGCGGCGATGGAGTACACCATCCTGGAGACGTCGCCGGTGATGCGGAGCGCGACCAAGACGGCGAGCACCAAGCCGGCCAAGCTGAACAACGGCGCTACCATCCAGGTGCCTGAGTTCCTCGAGGAGGGGACGCGGGTGCGGGTGGACCCGCGGTCGGGCCAGTATCTGGAGCGGGCGAAGTAACGACTCAGGTCTGCGGGCTAAAGCGGTCGAGGAAGGATCGCTCGTCCGCGGAGAGGCCGGTCACACCGTGCTCCGCCAGCTTGGCCGCGACCCGTTCGTACTCCTCGCGGTTGACCGGGTGCAGCGTCTCGGGGCGGATGCGCGCCCAGCGTTCGGTCTGAGCCGCGCTGACCCGACCGGGCGCCGAGCCGGCCATGGCCTGGAACCGTGCCGCCGGCGAGCGCAGCTCCGCCCACTTGAGATAGAGGTATCCGCCCGCGAAGCCGCCCAGATGGGCAAAGTGTGCTACGCCCGATCGGGCGCCGCCGAACCCGCCCATCAGCCCGCCCGCCACCATGAACACGATGAGCCACCGCGCCTCGACACCGAAGACCCCGTACAGGTAGACCTTCGCCCGCGGCCAGTAGCGGGCGTAACCGAGCATGACGCCGAAGACCGCTCCCGACGCGCCGACGATGTGCGCGTAGGGCGTGAGCAGCGACAGCACCGCGCCGCCCAGACCGCTCACGAGGTAGAGCCCGATGAAGCGCCGCCCGCCCAGCCGGAGCTCGAGCTGCGGTCCGAAGAAGAACAGCGACAGCATGTTGAAGAAGAGGTGCGTGAAACCGCCGTGCACGAATTGGTAGGTGAACGCGCGCCATGGCTGGGTGAGGAGCAGCGCCGGCACGAGGTCGAGGAGCGACATCAGGCCGGGCAGGCCCATGCCGACGAAGAGCACGAAGACGTTGGCGAAGATGAGGCGCGCGACCCAAGGTGTCATGGTACCTAGGCTAGTCCCGCGGTGCGACGCGCGCCACCCAAACCGGGGAACGGGAACCGATTGCTCGGGTAATCCGTTTCACCCATTGCCGACGTAATATGTAGGAGTTTCGCCGCGCCCTGAGTGCGCGGCCAGAGGAACGCCGCCATGCTGATCCGCCGCCCGCCCGACATCCCCACCTCCGAGATCACGCCGGAGGAGCTGTACTTCGACCGCCGGAAGTTCCTCGCCGCGGTCGGCTTCGCCGCGGCCGGCCTCGCGCTCCCGCGCCTCGGGGCCGCGCTGCCGAGGCAGCGCGACGACGCGCCCAACTCGTTCGAGCAGATCACCGGCTACAACAACTTCTACGAGTTCGGCACGGGGAAGGAAGACCCGTCGGAGAACGCGGGGACGTTGCGGCCGCGGCCGTGGACGGTGGAGATCTCGGGCGAGGTAGCCCGGCCGGCGCGCTACGATATCGACGACCTGCTCCGCGGCCTGACGGTCCAGGAGCGAGTGTACCGGCATCGCTGCGTCGAAGCGTGGTCGATGGTCATCCCGTGGAACGGCGTCCAGCTGCGCGACATCATCAACCGTGTTCAGCCCACGTCGCGCGCCCGGTTCGTCGAGTTCACTACGCTCCTCGACCCGGTACAGATGCCCGGCCAGCGGCGCGGCGTGCTGCCGTGGCCGTACGTCGAAGCGCTGCGCATGGACGAAGCGATGCACCCGCTCACCATCATCGCCACGGGGCTCTACGGCCGCCCGCTCCCCAACCAGAACGGCGCGCCGCTCCACGTCGTGATCCCGTGGAAGTACGGATTCAAGGGCGCGAAGTCCATCGTTCGCATCCGGTTCAGCGAGCAGCAGCCGGCCAACACGTGGAACCTGGTCGCGCCGGACGAGTACGGCTTCTACGCCAACGTGAACCCCGAGGTGGACCACCCGCGCTGGAGCCAGGCCCGCGAGCGTCGCATCGGAGAGTTCCTGCGCCGGCCCACCCTGCCTTTCAACGGCTATGCGGATCAGGTGGCGTCGTTATACACCGGGATGGACCTGAGGCGGAACTACTGAGCCGGTCGTCATGCCGAGGCTGATCAAGCGGGCGGCCAAGCCCGCGCTGTTCCTGCTCTGTCTCGTCCCCCTCGGCAAGCTCGTCGTGGACGGGCTCACGGGGAACCTCGAGGCCGAGGTCATCAAGGACATCACTCACCGCACCGGCTTCTGGGGCATCACACTCATCACGGTGACGCTCGCCGTGACGCCGCTGCGCCGGGTTACGGCCTGGAACGGGGCGGGGCGGTACCGGCGGATGCTCGGCCTGTTCGGCTTCTTCTACATCGTGCTGCACTTCCTCATCTACCTCGTGCTCGACCAGTTCTTCGCGTGGCAGGAGATCGTGAAGGACATCGCCAAGCGGCCGTACATCACCGTGGGGTTCACCGGCTTGGTACTCATGATCCCGCTCGCCTTCACGTCCACCGCGAAGAGCGTGAAGCGGCTCGGCAGGAAGTGGGTGCCGCTGCACAGCCTGATCTACGTGACCGCGCTTGCCGGCGTCGTTCACTTCGTGTGGTCGCAGAAGGCCGACATCTCGGTGCCGACGCGCTACGGGGTGATCCTGATCGTACTGCTGGCGCTGCGGCTCGTGCCGCGCAGTAGATTGTCGGCGTGGAGTTCCACCCTCTTCCGGAACAACGACGCGCGATCGAGGCTCCCCTCGGCCCCATCCTCGTCGTCGCCGGCCCCGGAGCCGGCAAGACCTTCTGCCTCATAGGCCGCGTCGGCCACCTCATCGAGCACCTCGGCGTCGAGCCGGCGCGCATCTGCGCCGTCACCTTCACCAACAAGGCCGCCGAAGAGATCGCGCAGCGGCTGCACAATTCCCTCGGCGCCCGCGCCGAAGAAGTGACCCGCGGCACCCTGCACGCGCTCTGCCTCGGCATCCTCAGAGAGCACGGCGAAGCGATCGGTCTGCGCCAGGGCTTCGGAGTCGCCGACGAGGAGTATCAGAAGATCGTGCTGCGGCGGCTGCGCGTGCCGGGCAAGCGCGCGTCTTACGTGCTCCAGGCGTTCGGCCGGAAGCGGCTCAAGGGCGCGAAGCTGACGGCCGGAGACGAGCGGCTGTTCCAGGAGTACGTCGCCTGGCTGCGTCAACGAAGCCTGCTGGACTTCGACGACCTGGTCGCGTCCACTTCGCGGCTCCTGGACGAGCGGCCCGACGTCGCGCGAATGGTCGCGGCGCGCTGGGACTACGTGCTCGTGGACGAGTTCCAGGACCTGAACGCCGCGCAGTACGGGATCCTGAAGCACTTGGTGGAGCCGCACCACAACCTCTTCGCGGTCGGTGACGACGAGCAGTCGGTGTTCTCGTGGACCGGCGCCGACCCTCGCATCCTGAAGCAGTTTCAGGAGGAGTTCGGCCTCCCCCGGCCGATCGTCCTCGACCGGAACCACCGCTGCTCGCGGCAGATCTTCGAGACGGCGCGCCGCCTGCTCGCCGAGAACCCGACCCTGTTCGACAAGCAGCTCTCCGCCGAGCGGGCCTCCGAGCATGACGTGGCGGCCCGTGCGTTCGAGAGCGAGGACGCCGAGGCGGCGTGGATGCTCTCTGACCTCGTGGCGGACCGCGAGGCGACGGGGCTCAGCTGGGGCGATTTCGCGGTCCTCTATCGCACCCACGCGGTGGGCGACCTCCTCGAGGGTTGCTTCCTACGGGCCGGCGTCCCCTGCCGGATGGCGCGAGGGCGGCCGCTGCACGAGGACCCGGTGATCGGCTACGTGATTGCGGCGCTGCGCCTCATGCGCGACCCGCGCGACCCGGCCGCCGCCGAGGCGCTGGCGCGAAAGGTGCTGCCTGAGACTCTGCTCCAGGAGATCCTCCGCTCGACGGTAGCGGGCCCTGAGGACTTCATGCTCGCGGTGCGCGACCTCGCGGGCGCGAAGCGCGGCGACCCCGACGGGAAGAAGCTCTGGCGCTTGGTCTTCCAGGTCGAGAACCTGATCGCGCTGCACCAGTCCCACGCCTCGCTGGGCTCGCTGGTGGACGACCTCCTCTCTCAGCGTCTCGGCCCTTATCGCAACGTGCTCGAGGAGCATCACGACGAGCTGACCGATCCCGCCGAAGTCCCCGCGGCGGTCGCGCTGGCCGGACGCCTCGGGGACGCGCTGCGCTCGAAGGCGCGCGTGGTGATCGCGCGCCGGGGCGGCCTCGAGATCGCGCTGCGCGGCATGCTGTTCGGCGCCGGGTACCGGATCCTCTCGCACGAGGGGGAGGCATTCCCTCCGGCGCTGGACGACCTGAGGCTCGGGGAGGTGGACGCGCTCACCCTCTTCAAGGCGCTTCAGGTCGGGCACGCGCGGGACGCCGGCGACCCGTTCCCCGGGTTCGTGGCGTTCGACCTCGAGACCACGGACAAGGATGCCGCGACGTGCGACATCATCGAGATCGCGGCAGTGCGGGTGCGGGACGGCGAGATCGCGGACCGCTTCCACTCCCTGGTGCGGCCGACTCGGCCGATCGCGGCGCAGGCCACCAGGCTGGCGCATGGGTACACGGACGACGACGTGAAGGAAGCGCCGCCGTTCGCCGAGGTGTGGCCGAAATTCCGGGAGTTCGCGGGCGGCGACACGCTCGTCGCCCACAACGCGCAGACCTTCGATGTGCCGGTGCTGCGCCGCGCGGCCGCCGGCATGGAGGGTGTCGAGTCGCTCGTGTTCTACGACACGCTGCCGCTGGCGCGGTCGCTGTCGAGCGATAGCGCCAAGCTGGAGGACCTGGCCCACCGGTTCGGCATCGACACCGGCCGCTCGCACCGCGCGCTCGACGACTCGGTCACGCTGGCGCGAGTCTTCCGCGAGCTGTCCCGCCGCAAGATCGTGCGCACCCGGAAGTCGGTGCTCGTGAAGGTGCTCGACTGGCTGGCGGTGGCGCTGGTGCTGGAATCGCCGCGCGGGTCCACCACCGAGCACGGGCTTCTGCTCGAGCTCGCGCGGATCCACGCCCTGGGTCGCTTCAGCGACTGCCTCGACATCTATGCCGCCGAACTGGAGAAGGCCGCCGGTGCGCCGCCGGTGGTAGAGGTGATCGAGCGCCTTGGCGGGCGGAGGCTGATGGAGAAGCTGCGGGAGGACGTGGATCCCGCCAGACGATATCCCCAGGCGGTGGCGCGACTGCAGACGCTGCTCGACGCGAGTGAGGCCGACTGGCTGGACGAGGAGATCGAGCGGTTCCTCGAGCGCGTGGCGCTCTCTACGTCGGAGGGCGCGGACGTTGACCCGCACCGCGTCAATCTTCTCACGCTGCATTCCACCAAGGGGCTCGAGTTCTCGCGGGTGTACGTCGTGGGAGTCGAGAACGGCCAGATGCCCGGGCACCGCACGCTGGACAACGACGATCAGGCCGAGATCCAGGAGGCGCGGCGCCTGCTTTATGTCGGGATGACGCGCGCTCGAGACCGGCTGGTGCTCACGCGGGTGGACCGGCGCTTCGGGACCGACGCGGGCGGGAGCCGGTTCCTGGACGAGATGGAGCTCGTCCCCCTCATCGCCACGACGCCATGACCCGTCGCCGCATGGCCGGAAGCGCTTCGGCACTTGGCCTGGTCTCCGCGCTCCCCGATTTCGCCCTCGGAGCGACGTTCGTCGTCACCTAGATGGTGCCGGACGCGCTCGGGCGGCGGATGGTCGCCAACTTGATGGGCGTTATGCTGCTCGAGTTCGTCATCATCCACAGTTCGGGTTTCATGGGCGTCGTCTGGCTCGGCGACAATTCCGCTGCCCGCGTTCGGCCTCACGCAAGACGTTGTGGCGCACCAGCGCCTGCCGGGGGCCGGCCTGCCGTGGACGGACGAGCCCCAACGCGTGATCGCCGCCGGCTACTTGTACTTCATGGCGCTGGCGCTTTCGGAGATCACCGACTTCGCATGGGTGTTCCGATGGCTGGCGAACGCCAGGCGCCGAATCGAGAAGGCGGGCGGTATCAGGTCGTTGTGACCGGCCGTGTCACGCGCCGATATCCTCGTTCCAGAGCTGCGGGTACGCGCGGATGAAATCCTGCATGAGACGCAGGCAGGTCGGATCGTCGAGGACCTCGACCATCACGCCCCGCGAGCGGAGCAGCTCCTCGTCGCCCATGAACGTGCGGTGTTCGCCGACCACGACGCGCGGAATGCCGTATAGAAGGATGGCGCCACTGCACATCGGGCACGGGGACAGCGTGGTGTAGAGCACGCACGCGCGATAGGCCGCTGCGGGCTGGCGACCGGCGTTCTCGAGCGCGTCCATCTCCCCGTGCAATACGGCGCTGCCGCGCTGGACGCGCCGGTTGTGCCCGCGGCCGAGGATGCGCCCCTCGTGCGCGAGGACCGCGCCGATCGGGATGCCGCCTTCCGCGAGGCCTCGTTCCGCCTCCGCGACGGCCTGACGCATGAACTCGTCCATGCCGTTGCCCGGAGACGCGGCCGCGCTAGGACGCGGCCGGGTGGAACTGCTCCCTCTCGGTCGACCCCTCGAGCGCCAGCGTCGAGGCCTTGCCACCCGTCGCGATCTCGGTGATCGCGTCGAAATAGCCCGCCCCCACGAACTCCTGGTGCCGCGTCGCCTCGTAGCCGTCCTTCTCGGAGGCGAACTCGCGCGACTGCAGGTCGGCGTACGCCGCCATCCCCCGGTCCCGATAGTCCAGCGCCAGCGCGAACATGGAATGGTTGAGCGCGTGGAACGCGGAAAGCGTGACGAACTGGAACCGGTACCCCATCGCGCCTAACGTCTTCTGAAAGCCGAGCAGCTGGTCGTGGTTGAGGTGCATCTTCCAGTTGAACGACGGCGAGCAGTTGTAGGCGAGCATCTTGCCGGGGAACTTCGCGTGGATCGCCTCGGCGAACACCTCGGCCTCCTTCATGTCCGGCTTGCCCGTCTCGAACCAGAGCAGGTCCGCGTAGGGCGCATACGCGAGCCCGCGCGCGATCGCCGACTCGATGCCGGGTTGCACGCGGATGAACCCCTCGGCCGTCCGGTCGCCCAGCACGAACCGGCGGTCGTACGGGTCTATATCGTTGGCGAGGATCGTCGCCGACAGCGCGTCCGTTCGCGCGATCAGGACCGAGTCAACGCCGCATACGTCCGCCGCGAGCCGTGCCGCGATCAACTTCACCACGAATTCGCTGGTCGGCACCAGCACCTTGCCGCCCAGGTGCCCGCACTTCTTGAGCGACGCGAGCTGGTCCTCGAAGTGGACGCCCGATGCGCCCTTCCAGATCATGTGCTTCATCAGCTCGTACGAGTTGAGCAGCCCGCCGAAACCCGCCTCGGCGTCCGCCACGATCGGCACCAGCCAGTCCACCTCGTGCTCGTTCCTCAGGTGCGATATCTGGTCCGCCCGCATTAGCGCGTTGTTCAGCCGCTCCACCAGCTGCGGCACGCTGTCAGCCGGATAGAGGCTCTGGTCGGGGTAGGTCTCGAGCGCCGTGTTCACGTCGCCGGCGACCTGCCAGCCCGAGAGGTAGATGGCCTTGAGCCCCGCCTTCACCTGCTGCACCGCCTGCGCGCCGGTGAGCGCGGACAGCGCCGCGATGTAGGGCTCGTCGTGCAGCAGCTTCCAGAGCCGCGCCGCGCCCTTCCGCGCGATGGTGTGCTCGATCTCGATCGTGCCGCGCAGCCGCCAGACGTCAGCCGCGGTGTAGGTGCGCGTGATGCCCTTCCACCGCGGCGAGGTCTTCCACCGCTGCTCGAGATTCGTGACGAACGTCTTCTGGTCCATCGGGTGCTCCAGTACGGGTTCAGTCGAGGTGTTCGTAGGCCGCGATCGTGAGGAACTCGGGGTAGTCCTCGCGGGTCATCATGTCGGTGAAGAGCCTGGCGGCGAGGTCGAACTTCCCGCCGTCGAGCCGCTCCGCGCCCAGCCGGTCGCGCAGGTGCGCCAATTCCTCCGCCATCGTCTCCTGGACCAGCTCGCGCGTCACCGGCCGGCCGTCGTCGAGCTTGGCGCCGTGGCGAATCCACTGCCACACCTGGCTGCGGGAGATCTCCGCGGTCGCGGCGTCCTCCATGAGGTTGTAGATCGGGACGCAGCCGTTACCGCCCAGCCACGCCTCGAGGTACTGGATCCCAACGTCGATATTGGTGCGAAGCCCGCGCTCGGTGACGGCCCCGGCGTGCGGCATGAGCAAGTCGTGTGAAGTCACGTGGACGTCGTCCCTGCGGCGCGGGATCTGGTTGGGCGGACGCATGTGCACCTCGAAGACGTCGCGCGCGATCCCCACCAGGCCCGGGTGCGCCACCCACGTCCCGTCGTGGCCCGCCTTCACCTCGCGCAGCTTGTCGCGCCGCACCTTCTCCAGCGCCCAGTCGTTCTCGTCCGGGTCCCCCTTGATCGGGATCTGCGCCGCCATCCCGCCCATCGCGTGGATGCCGCGGCGGTGACAGGTATGGATCAGCAGCTGCACGTAAGCGTCGAGGAAGTGCCGGTCCATCGTGACCTGAGCGCGGTCCGGCAGCACGAACTCGGCCCGGTTCCTGAACGTCTTGATGAAGCTGAAGATGTAGTCCCAGCGCCCGCAGTTGAGCCCCGCCGAATGGTCCTTCAGCTCCCACAGGATCTCGTGCATCTCGAAGCCGGCGTGGATGGTCTCGATCAGCACCGTCGCCCGGATGGTGCCGCGCGGGATGCCGAGGTGGTCCTGCGCCAAGTTGAAGACGTCGTTCCAGAGTCGAGCCTCGAGGTGGCTCTGCAGCTTCGGGAGGTAAAAGTACGGCCCCTCGTCGCGCGCGATCTGCTCTTTCGCGTTGTGGAAGAAGAAGAGCCCGAAGTCGAACAGCGCCCCCGATATCGGGGCGCCGTCGACGAATAGGTGCTTCTCCTGCAGGTGCCACCCGCGCGGCCGTACGAAGAGGACCGCGGTCTCGGGCTTAAGCTCGTAACGCTTCCCTTCGGGGCCCTGAAAGGAGATCTCGCGGCGGACGGCATCACGCAGGTTGAACTGGCCGTCGAGGTTGTTGGCCCAGGTCGGTGAGTTGGAGTCCTCGAAGTCGGCCATGAAGACGTTGGCGCCGGAGTTGAGCGCGTTGATGATCATCTTCCGGTCCACCGGACCGGTGATCTCGACCGTGCGGTTCTGGAGGTCCTTGGGGATCGGCGCGACGGTCCAGTTGCTCTCGCGGACCTCGCGCGTCTCCAGGAGGAAGTCCGGGAGGGCGCCGGCTTCGATCTCGCGCTGCCGCGTCGCGCGTCGGGCCAGCAGCTCCTGGCGCCGCCCCTCGAACGTCCGGTGGAGCGCGGCCAGAAAGGCGAGCGCGTCCGGGGTCAGGACCTCGGCGTGGGCCCCGCTCACCGGACCGCGCAGCTCGAGGCCTCCCTTGCCCAGGGACGCGTTGAGGTCGGCGCGGTGATCGACGGCGGCGGCGGACATCGAGCACTCTCCAAACGGGGACTTCACACGAAGATAGCAAGTTCTGCGCCGGTCCGACTCCCCGTCCTCCAGCCGAACTCCGTCCCGCCTCGGGTTGCGGGGGCGGCTAGGCGGAGAGTCGGCGGGCGGCTTCGGCGAGGCCGGCGGCGCCGAGAAGTTCCCGCGCCATCGGGAAGAGCACCTCGTTCTCGCGGGCGATGTGGGCTCGAAGCAGGTCCACGATCAGGAGCGCGGCCGTCGCCACTCGCCCCACGTCACCGGCCGCGAGTGCCAGCTCGAGCTGGTGCTCCAGATCGCGAAGGGTAGTGTGTTCCTCGACGAAGACTGCGGTCGGCGCCTCGCCGCCCAGGAGCGGGAATAGCGCGCGCTCCTCCGCCTCGTTGTGCGCCTTCACCGCGGTCGTGAGGATCGAGTGGACGGCGTGAGCACCTGCCAGGTGGGGGCCCGCCGGCTCGCCGCGCTGCAGTCCCAGGGCGGCGGTTTCCAGCCTCGCGAGCGCGTCGAGCGCCTCTTCGTGCTCCGCCTCGAAGCGGCTGAGCGGGTCGATCACGGGGTCACGACCCAGCGGATCCCTTCGCCGCGCCGCATCCGGTCAAAACCCTCGTTGATCTCCCCGAGCGGCAGCGTGCCGCTCACGATGGGCTCCAGGTCGATGCGGCCCGACTCCACGAGCGCCACGATCTCCGGATACTCGCCGCCCCCGCAGCCCAGGCTGCCGCAGATCTCCAGCTCGTAGAACATCACCTTCCCGGCGTTGATCGTGACCGGCTCGCTCGCGAAGCCGATCACGCAGAGCCGCCCGCCCTTCCGGATCAGGCTGAACGCGAGGTCGATGGTCTTAGGCGTGCCGACGGCCTCGAAGGCCACGTCCACGCCCCCGTCGGTGAGGGTGCGGACCTGTTTGTCCACCCGCTCGGTCGCGGCGGGGTTGATCGCGTGCCGCGCGCCGAGCTTCTTGGCGAGTTCAAGGCGCGCCTCGTTCACGTCCACCGCGATCACCGTCGCACCCGCCACGACCGAGCACTGGACGACGTTCAGCCCCACGCCGCCGCAGCCCACCACCGCGACCGCGTCTCCGAGTCGGACTTTCCCGCGGTGCTTGACCGCGTGGAACGGGGTGGAGATCGCGTCGGCGATCACGCAGGCCCGCTCGAGCGGGATGCTCGCGGGCACGCTCACCAGCTCCTTCGCCGGCGCCACGACGAACTCGGCAAAGGCGCCGTCGGCGTGGTTGCCGGGCATCACCAGGTTGGCGCAGAGGTTCTCGCGCCCCATCCGGCAGAAGCGGCACCGCCCGCATGCCCACACCGATGGCACCAGCACGCGGTCGTTGGGCTTCCACCCGTCGGTCCCAGGGCCGAGCGCCGCCACGGTGCCGGCGGCCTCGTGGCCGAGGACGAGCGGCGGGGTCTTGAAGGTCTTCACCCCGTGGTCGAGGTAGTGGAGATCGGTGTGGCACAGGCCGCACGCGGCCACGCGCACCAGCACCTCGCCCCGGCCGGGCGTCGGATCGGGGAGCTCGGTGATCTCGAGCGGCCGGCCGGTTCCATGGAACACCGCGGCTTTCATGGTTCGCCTCCGCTGCGCGGCACCGGTTGCCCACCGGGGCCGGGCTGGCGCGTGTAGATCACCTGGAAGCCGAACGCCTGGGCGAGCCAGCACGTCTCGCAGCCGTCGCGCATCGCACCGCCGGCCTGGTCGCCGGGCCGCGCCGGAACCGACCGCACCTCGAAGCCGGCGCCGGCATAGATCTCCGCCGCCTCCCGGGTGCGCGCGGGGTCAGCGACGAAGCGCCGCTCCCAGCCGGCGTCAGGCGGCGGCATCGGCACGACCGGCTTCCGCGGCAAGGCGCCGCAGGCGGCGCTGCCCGAGCAGCGCCGCACCGAACGCCGAGGTGAACTGGACCAGGTCGCCCGGCGGCACGTTGACCGGCGCGCCGAGCGCCTGGCGAGCGACCGCGACCATCCGCTCGAAGCGCAGGATCCCGCCGATCAGCGTGAACTCCGGCTCCATGCGCACGCGGGTGAGCAGCTGCACCGCGCGGTCCACCAGCGAGGCGATGGCGCCGTGCATGATGTCCGCGGGGGCGGCGCCCTCCGAGAGCTGGTTGATCACCTCGGACTCCGCGAACACGGCGCAGACGCCGGAGATGGGGACAGGCTGCTTCGAGGTGGCGACCAGCGGGCCGATCTCGTCCGTCCCGTAGCCCAGGTAGCGCGCGGTCTTCTCGAGGAACGCCCCGGTGCCGGCGGCGCACTTGTCGTTGAGGCGGAAACTCTGGACCTTGGCGTCGGCGCCGATCCGGCTGGCCTTCATGGTCTGGCCGCCGACGTCGAGGATGGTCCGCGTGCCCGGGAAGAAATGCGCGGCCCCCCGCGCCGCGGCGGTGAGGTCGGTGACTTGTGCGTCGCCGAAGGCGGCCTGGTGCCGGCCGAAGCCGGTGGTCACCACGTAGGCGACGTCCGTGCGGGCGAGGCCGGCCTCGTCGAGAGCGCGCGCGTACGCGCGCTCGGTCGCGGCGGTGAGCTTGAAGCCCGTCGGCTCCATCGCCCGGCCGAGGATCGCGCCGTCAGGGGCGGCGACGACCGCCTTGGTGTAGGTGGAGCCGATGTCGATCCCGGCGGTGATGGTCACGAGGCGCTCCCCGGGGCGTGGGCGGGCTCGCGGCCGGCCAGGATGCGGTCGAGCGCGAACAGCGCGGCGCCGAGCCCGCCCATGTAGTGCGAGTCGTCTCCGACGTTCACGCCGAGGCCAAGCCGCTTCTCGAGCGTCACCACCATTGCGCGGTTCTTGGTCACCCCCCCGGTGAAGGTGACCTGCTCCTCGATCCCGACCCGCCGGAGCAGGCCGATGGACCGCGAGGCGATGGACTCGTGCACGCCGAGCAGGATGTCCTCGATCTTCTTGCCCTTGCCGAGCCAGGAGAGCACCTCGGATTCGGCGAACACGGTGCAGGTGGTGCTGATCTTCACGGCGCGCTCTCCCCGCAGCGCGGTCGGTCCCAACTCCTCCAGCGGGAGCTCGAGCGCCACCGCGGCGGCGCCGAGGAAACGCCCGGTACCCGCGGCGCACTTGTCGTTCATGCAGAAGTCCACGATCTCGCCCGTGGGCCGGACCCGGATCGCCTTGGTGTCCTGCCCGCCCATGTCGAGCACGGTGCGCGTCAAGGGGAACAGGTGGACCGCGCCGCGCGCGTGGCAGCTGATCTCGGTGACCTGCGTGTTGCCGAACTTCACCTTGTAGCGGCCGTATCCCGTGCCGACCACGAACTCGATCTGCTCCTCGCGGAGGTCGCCGTTCGCCAGCGCCTCGGCGTACGCGTGCTCCGCCGCCCGCATCACGTTGGCGCCGGTGTCGGTGAGCGCGCGGCCCACGATCGTCCCGGCCTCGTCGATCACCACCGCCTTGGTCTGGGTGGACCCGACGTCCACGCCCGCCGCGTAGGCCATGGCCGGCTCCTCCCGCTACCCCATCGCCGCGGCGGCCTGGTGCCGCCGCGCGGCGAGCCCCTCGAAGAACGCATCGGCGCGGTTCTTCATCTGCGCCTCGGACACGACGCGCCGGTCCATCAGGTCGGACTCGACGAACAGGCTCGGCACGTCGCGCACCGCCATGAGGGCCCGGCGGGTGTCGGCGAGCCCCGTGGACACCGTGCGGCAGCTCTTGATGGGATGGAAGACGACGCCGTCCGCCGCGAAATCGTCCACCATCCCGACCAGCGTACGGGTCTGGAAGAACATGTTGTCCATCGCGTCGCGGACGCCGATCAGCACGCCCTCGGCGAGGCTCTCGAGCGGCCGCGCCAGGTCGTAGACGAAGCCGAGGTTCGCCCCGCCCGAGGCGAACGCGAGGTAGGTGGAGTTGACGAACACGCCGCCCCAGTCCGTGAACAGCTCGGTGAACCGGCGGAAAATCGGGTAGCACGGCACCCCCACGAAGATCAGGCGCCACTTCTCGTCGGTCGTGGTGCCGATGCCGTGCGCGGCCTTGTGCCCCATCTCCTCGACCAGGTCGCGGAAGAACGCCGCGCCCTCCGCGGTGCCCCGGAACCCGTTGGCGACGCCGAGGTAGATCGTGCCGTCGGAGAGCGCGTTGAAGACGGCGGGGCGGGTCCGGTTCAGCTCCAGCACCCGCCGCCAGCCGTCGCTCATCACGTTGGCGTGCCCCAAGTGCTCGCGCAGCCGGTCGTTGTCGAAGCGGACGCCCGACACCCGCTCGCACAGCGCGATCAGCTCCCGCAGCTGGGCCTCGACGTACCGCCGGTCGCGCTCGAAGTCGTCGGTGCCGGGCGGCGACGCCAGCCCGGCTCCCCGCGAGCCGGGCACGTCGAGCGTGAACATCGGCATGCCGTACATCCGCTCCCAGATCTCGCCCCACTTCACGTAGGTGTTGCACGCGTTGGTGCACACGGCCAGCGCCGGCTTGGGGATGGTCCCCATGGGATGCGCGCCGCCGCGGAGCTGCACGGCGACGTCGGCCTTCACGTAGCCGCAGATGTCGGTCGAGTAGCCCTGGTTCTCCGCCTCGTTCAGGTACTCGTGCGCCACGCGGCGGACCGCGGTCTGCAGCGAGTTGATCTCCGGGAACACGATCGGGAAGTCGAACACCCGCAGCAGCTCGCAGAGGCTCCCCATCACGAACACGTAGGCCGCCCCGCGGCCCTCGGCCGCCGCCCGCCCCAGCCCCTGGAACCATTCCCGGAACAGCCGGGCGCCGGCCTCGTTGCCGCGCCCGACGATCCCGGTCTCCTGTCGCGTGCCGTCCATGGTCCGCCTCAGTCGAAGAGGAGGTTCTCGACGAACGTCTCCAGCTGGATCTCCAGGCCGTCGAAGCTCGTCATGTTCTCCTCGAATTCGCTCACGAAGTACGGTATGCCGCGCTGGTCCAACGCCCGGGTGTACACCACCAGCTCCTCGAGGCCCGGCTCGCACATCTTCGCGGCCATGAGGATGGCCGCCTGCGCGCCGGAGCGCTCGAGGCGCTCGAGCAACATCCGATCCTTCGGCTTGCGAAGGTCGTGCTGCACCGGGCTGTGCGCCGACCGCTCGATGTACGACTCGGCCAGCGCGAGGAGCGGGTCGCCGCCGTCGGGCACGTCCTCCGTCAGCCAGCGCAGGCCGATCAGCAGGTCGTCGTCCACCACGTAGCACGACCGGGCGATGGCGCGGATGAGGTCCAGCGGCGGCTGCTCGCAGAAGCCGCCCTCGAGGACGACGCGGATCTTGTCCCGGCGCGGCGCGGCGCGGGCCTCGAGCAGGGGCAGCACCGCGCGGAGCAGGTCGTTGTGCTCCTCGCGCTGGACGAGGCCGGCGATCGCCGTGAGCACGTACGCCTCGTCGGCCGAGACCAGCCACGGCCGGTCGCGCTTGAGCGCGTACAGCGCGCGCAGCAGCGCGCGGTTCTCGTTGAAGATGCGGATCGAGCGGCGGAGGTCGTCGTCGCCGATCGGCCGGCCGGCGATCCCGGCGATCACGGTCCGCACCCGGTCGTACTCGTCGCGCAGGTACCGCGTCGCGAACGCCGAGTTGGGGTTCTGCGGCAGATAGAGGATCCGGCACGGGTAGGGGAAGTTCCGGCCCCAGACGCCGGCCAGGTTGCGCGCCGCGTCGCAGATCGGGTGGGTGACGAACAGGTCGAGCTCGACCCGCCCGCTCAGGGCCAGCTCGAGCGAGGTCTTGAGGATCGAGCAGAGGTAGGAGCCGAAGTGCGACTCGGCCAGCGTGGTCTCGACCGGCGCGCCGCGGACCTTGAACGGGAGCAACCCGGCCGCGTGCGCGATCTCCTCGGGGAAATAGACCTGGAAGTGGCCGACCACCTTGCCGCCGGACTCCCGCCAGCGGCGCACCGTGGGGAAGTCGGTGTCGTCGAACAGCTCGCGGCAATGGTAGAGGACCTCCTCCAGCCCGCAGCCCCGCCACTCCGGGAAGAGCGGTGTCGTCAGGCGCTCCCTGGCCGGTGCGGTCACGCGTGGCTCCATGCCGGCCGCCGCCGTTCGGTGAAGGCGCGCAGCCCTTCGAGCGCGTCGGCCGTCGCCATGACGCCCTCCAGGTACAGCCGGCCGGCGCGGCGCATGGCGTCCGGCCGGGGCAGGGTGCGACCGGACCGCAACGCCTCCTTGGCCAGGCGCAGCGCGGCCGCGCTGTGCCGCGCGATGCGCTCGGCGGTGCGCAGGGCCTCCGTTTCGACCTCCGCGTCCGGCGTGACGCGCCACACCAGGCCGGCCCGCTGAAGGTCGGCGGCGCCGAGGGAATCGCCGGTGAAGACCAGGTGGGCGGCGACCCCGGCGGGGACGAGCGCGGGGAGCAGCGCGCAGGCGGCCGGCGGGATCACGCCGAGCGTGATCTCGGGTTGCGCGAAGACCGCGCCTTCGCCGGCGACGATGAGGTCGGCGGCCTGCACCAGCTCGAACCCGCCGCCCAGGCACCGGCCGCGAACGGCGGCGATCACCGGCAGCGGGAACGCGTCGAGCGCCGCCACCGTGTCGAGGAACTCGGGGATGAGCTCGGCGTGGTGCGGCGGCAGGTGCTCGCCCACGTCGGCACCCGCGGAGAAGTGCTTGCCCGCGGCGGTCAGCAGGAGCGCTCTCAGCGAGCGGTCGGCCGCGAGGCGGCGGAGCTCCTCGCGGAGGCACGCGAGCACGTCGCGGGTGAGGATGTTGACCGGCGGATGGTCGAGCACCAGGCGCGCGACGCCGTCCGCCACGCTCGCGGTGACGCCGACGCCGCTCACGGGCCGTCCACCCCGAGCAGCTGCCCGCCGTCGATCGGCAGCACGGCGCCGGTGATGAAGCCCGCGTCGTCGCCGCACAGGAACCGGACGGCCGCCGCGATCTCCTCCGGCCGCCCGGGCCGTCGCATCGGCGTGCGCGCGATCGCGCGGGCGCGCCACTCGTCCGGGAGGGTGCGCGTCATCGCGGTGTCCACGAAGCCGGGGGCGACGACGTTGACGGTCACGCCGTCGCTGGAGAGCTCGCGCGCCAGCGTGCGCGCCAGCCCGACGAGGCCGGCCTTGGACGCGGCGTAGTTGGCCTGGCCGAACCGTCCCCGCAGGCCGTTGACCGAGCCGATGAAGACCAGCCTACCGGAACCGGAGCTGCGCAGCGCGGCGGAGGCGGCGCGGGCGGTGACGAACCCGCCCGTCAGGTTCACGGCGATCACCTCGGCCCAGTCGTCATCCGACATCTTCCAGCTCACATGGTCCCGCACGATGCCCGCGGCGCAGACGACCCAGTCGATCCCCTGCCGCTCGCCCACGACCTGTTGCACCGCGCGGCCGATGCTCGCGGCGTCCCGGACGTCCGCCTCGACGGCGAGGCTGGCGTCGCCGGGGCCGTCCGGAAAGGCGAGGTCGAGCGCGGCGACCCACGCGTCCGGCGCCAGCGCGCTCACCACCGCGCGGCCGATGCCGCGCCCTCCGCCGGTTACGAGAGCGGTGCGCCGCATGCGCCACAGAACCGGTGGGACGCCGGCAGACTGGTCGCGCCGCACGCGGCGCACGCCGTGACGGGGGCACCCCACGGCGCCTCCGATGACCCGCCCTCCGCCGCGCGCTGGCGCAGCAGCGCGTACCGCGCGGGCCGCTTCTCCACGAACGCTTGCATTCCTTCGACCGGCTCCCAGCAGGCGTAGTGCAGCGACAGCCAGTCCTGCGCGTGCCGCACCGTGGCGCTCCAGGCGAGGTCCTTCCAGAAGTTGGTCTGCTGCTTGGTGTAGCGGGTGCACTCCGGGAACGACGCCAGAAGCTTCCCCGCCAGCTCGTCCACGAACCCGTCGAGCCGCGAGAGGTCGATGGAGTAGCCGTCCTCGCGGCGTTGCGCCTTCTCGATCTGCTCGGCGGTCGCGGCATCGATCCACTCCTCCCCGCGCCGGACCGACGGCACGACCCAGTTCACCAGGCCCCACTCCGCCGCCTTGGGGGCGGGGATGGGCTCGTTGAGGAACAGGATCTCTCGCGCCCGTTTGTCGCCGACCACCAGCGGCAGCCACTGCGTCGCGCCACCGCACGCGACCGAGCCGACGTGCGTCCCGACCTGTTTGATGTAAGCGTGCTGAGCCATCACCGAGAGGTCGCAGGCGAGCTGGCTCTCGTTCCCGCCGCCCACCGCCATGCCGTTGATACGCGCCACGACCGGCTTGCCGGTATTGAGGATGCTCTCGATGTAGGCCCGGAACAGCGCCATGTACTTCCAGTAGTCGCGCGGCGCCCCCACGTAGCTCGCGGCGTACTCCTTCACGTCGCCGCCAGTGCAGAAGGCGCGGTCGCCGGCGCCGGTGAAGACGATGACGCCGACGGCGTCGTCGAAGGCGGCGTCGCGGAAGGCGGCCGCCAGCTCCCCCAGCGCCGAGGTCGAGTAGGCGTTGTAGTGCCGCGGGCGGTTGATGGTGATGCGCGCCACGCCGTCATGCTTCTCGTACAGCGTCTCGCGGAAGGCGAAGGCGTCGGCGGGCCGGGAGGGGAAGGCGCGTGCGGTCATGGGTCAGTCACCGGTGAGGCCGGCCACCAGGTGGTCGGCGAATTGGGTGCCCAGCTCAGGGGCCTGGATGTCGCCCTCCGGACGGTACCAGCGCGCGATCCAGTTGATGGCGCCCAGTATCGCGAAGGTCGCGATCTTCGGGTCCGCCGCCCGGAACTCCCCGCCGCGCATCCCTTCCTCGACGATCGAGCGCACCCCGCGCTCGTACCGGTCGCGGGCGGCCACGACCTCGGCGTGGTGGGGCGTGGAGAGCTCCGTCACCTCGATGGCGAGCGGCGAGCCCTCGAGCGTGTCCGTCATCACCCGGACGTGCTCGCGCACGATGTGCCGGAGGCGGTCCCGGGCCCCGTCGAACTCGGCCCGCGCCTCGCGCAGGATGCGCTTCAGCTCCGCCAGCGCCTCGAGGTGGCAGGCGTAGAGGATCGCTTCCTTGTCCGGGAAGTAGTGGTAGAGGGCGGTGCGGCGAACCCCCAGCTCCTCGGCGATGTCGTCGAGGGTGGTGGCGTGGTAGCCCTTGCGCCGGAAGGCGCGGAGCGCCGAGTGCAGGATGTGGGTGCGCCGCCGCTCGCGTTTCTTGAGGATGTGCGGGGACGCGGTGGGGCGGGCGCGCAGCTGGGGCATGCCGAACTCCGAGTGGCGCGGTCGGAATTGAACTCTCAGTAAATATTCTACTCAGTCGTCAAGTTTTGTCAATGCCGCGGCTGCGCCACGGGGGCCTTGGCCACACCCGATGACCCGCGGTACCATTGGAGCCATGATCCATCCTGACTCCGGGCGCCCCGCGCTTCTCATCGCGGCGGCAGCCCTGTCGTGCGCCTTCGCCGACCGCGCTACCGATCCGCCGCTGACCTCGCTTCGCGAGATCCCATCGCCGGCAATGCCCGGCAGCGCTGAGGCCAATCTGGCGGTAGGCCCATCCGGCCGGGTGTACCTGAGCTGGATCGACGTGCTTCCGGACAGCAGCCACGCCCTGCGGTTC
The DNA here is from genome assembly GCA_030697825.1 of Gemmatimonadales bacterium. Classification (NCBI taxonomy): domain Bacteria; kingdom Pseudomonadati; phylum Gemmatimonadota; class Gemmatimonadia; order Gemmatimonadales; species Gemmatimonadales bacterium. Next base: position 32,064 of record JAUYOW010000099.1, read on the forward strand.
TCCGTGCTTGGCGGTTCCAGTTGGAGCACGCCGCGTACCATCGCGAGCGGCAGGGGCTGGTTCGTCAACTGGGCGGACTTCCCGTCGCTCCTCGCGCTCGATGACCGCACCCTGGCCGCCCACTGGCTGGTAAAGCGCGGGCGCGGGTGGGAGGACTACGACGTCCATATCGCGCGATCGCGTGACGGAGGTGCGACCTGGGGTGCGCCCGTCATCCCGCACCGTGACGGAACCGAGAGCGAGCACGGTTTCGTCTCGATGTGGGCCGGTTCGCGCGGCACGGTCGGGGTGATCTGGCTGGACGGCCGGAAGTACGCGGCCGCCGCGGCCGCGCGCGCCCGCGGCGACAGCACGCTGGTCCGCGAGATGACGCTACGGGCCGCGACGATCGGCGCGGACGGCGCGCTCTCCGGCGACGTAGAGCTGGATGGCCGCGCCTGCGACTGCTGCCAGACCGCCGCGGCTGTGACCGCCGACGGCCCGGTGGTGGTGTACCGCGACCGCTCCCAACATGAGATCCGCGACATCTATGTGGTGCGGCTGGTGAACGGCTCCTGGACCGCGCCGCAGCCGGTTGCGGAGGACGGCTGGGAGATCAATGCGTGCCCGGTGAACGGCCCTGCCGTCGCGGCCGCGGGTCGGCGGGCCGCGGTGGCGTGGTTCACCGCCGCTCGGCAGACCAAGCGCGTCAGGCTGGCCTTTTCGACCGACGCCGGCGCGACCTTCGGCAGTCCGATAGAAGTTGACGATGGCCGGCCGGTGGGTCGCGTGGGCATCGTGATGCTCGACGACGGTGCGGCGATCGTGAGCTGGCTCGAGGAAGTCGGGCGGGGCGCGGAGGTGCGGGTGCGCCGGATCGAGCCCGACGGCTCGCGCGGCCCCAGCATGACGGTCGCCTCCACGAGCGCGGCCCGGCCGAGCGGCTTCCCGCGCATGGCGCGCGCGGGCGATCGGGTGGTGTTCGCGTGGCGAGACCCGGAAGGTCGTGGCGTGGCGCAGGTCCACACCGCCACCGCGCGGCTGCCCGGCCCGAGCCGGTAGGACTTCGCCGATGGCCGATCCGGATCCCAAGGCCCTCGCGAAGGGCGTGGCGGCGCGTGAGCACCATGTCGCGATCACGAAGACAGCGCGCTACGCCACGCTCGGGTCCCCTGGTCCCCGCACCACGCAGGTGTGGTTCGTCCTCCACGGTTTCGGGCAGCTCGCCCGCTACTTCATCCGCAACTTCGCTCCGCTCGACGACGGCCGCAGGCTCATAGTCGCGCCCGAGGCGCTCTCGCGCTTCTACGTCGGCGAGGTGAACGGCTCCACGAGCGCCCAGGCCCGGGTGGGCGCGACGTGGATGACGCGAGAAGACCGGCTCGTCGAGATCGAAGACTACGTGCGGTACCTGGATGTTCTCCATGCGCAGGTGTTGGGGACGGTGGAAGCCGGGGCGGTTGAAATTTCGAGTGTCCAGGTCGTCGTGATGGGCTTCTCTCAAGGGGTGGCGACCGCGGCGCGGTGGGCGCACCGTGGGAGCGCGAGGCTCGACCGGCTGGTCCTTTGGGCCGGGACGCTCCCGCCCGAGATCGAGAGCGACGCCGACTTCGCGCCGTTCCGCGCGCTCGATCTCGCCATCGTCCTTGGCGGCCGCGACCCCTTCGCCGAGCCGGCGCACCTGGAGGAGTTGGAAGGGCGGCTCCGCGCGCACGACGTGCGGTATCGGCTGATACGGTTCGACGGCGGCCACGAGCTGAACGCGGACGTGCTGAAGGAGCTGGCGGGCTGAAACGGCTCGTGCCGGCGGCAGCTTCGATCCGAAGACCTTCTACGGGCGGAACGATCTCTGGTCGGCGGGCGTAGGAGTACGCGTGCGCACCGGTGGGGCGTTGCACCTCATGGGGTGTTACGGCGTCCTCGCGCAGGACGATTCGCCAGCATCCATGAACCACCGCCATTGAGGCCGAGGCTGTGAAGCGAAGCATCGCCGTCCTGACGCTCGTCGCGGTAGTGGCAGGCTGTGGCTCCGACCCGGTCACGCCGCTGGGCCCGTTCATGCTCGCGCTGAACGCCGGTGACGGCCAGACGGGCACCGTCGGGGCGGCGCTCGGAGCGCCGCTGTCGGTGCGGGTGACCAACGCCGACGGCCCGGTAGCGGGCGTGAGGGTGCGCTGGAGCGTGACGTCGGGAGGCGGCTCGGTGCCGCCTACGTCCGAGACGGGGGCGGATGGAGTGGCCGCCGCCACCTATACCCTCGGCACGACGGCCGGGACCAAGGCCGTGACGGCCACGGTCGGTGGCGGCGACTCGGTCGTCACGTTCAGCGCGACGGCGCTCCCCGGGCCGGCGCGACGGCTGGTCCGAAACTCGGGCGACGGGCAGTCGGCCTTCGCGGGCCAGGCTGCCGCGAGCCCGCTCGCGGCGGTCGTCCTCGACCAGTACAACAACGGCGTTCCGGGAGTCACGGTGACGTGGTCTGTCACGCTGGGCGGCGGTTCGGTCGCTCCAGCGGCTGCGATGACGGACTCGACGGGCATCGCCACAACTTTGTTCACGACGGGCGCTGCGTTGGGCAGCCAGGCAGCAAGCGCCAGCGTCGCCGGCCTCGTCGGCTCGCCGGTTTCCTTCAGCGTGATCGCCACGGCGGCCATCACCTTCGTGACCTCGGTGCCCATCGCCCCCAACTACGGGATCCACGACACTTTCGTGCGAGACGGGCTCGCGTTCGTTTGCGCCTGGAACTCGGGGCTCCTGATCTACGACGT
>JAUYOW010000100.1 GCA_030697825.1 Gemmatimonadales bacterium
CACGGCGCCGCTGGTGAGCTGGTCGATCCTGGCCTGTGCGTTGGTGAGATACCCGCCGGTCATGATAGGCCGCTCCACCAGCGCGTAGACGGGCCGGAAGGCGCGCGCGCCGCGGGAGAGCGGCTCGCTACCCCAGCGGAGCACGATGCCGCGCGGCAGCAGGCGCTGGACGTCGGGGCGAGCCAGGATCGCATCGACGGCCGGCACTTTCTCTTCGGGGACCAGGAACTGGCCCTCCATGCCGCCGCCGAAGAGCAACTGCGTCAGCACGCCGGATGCATTTGCCCCGACCGTGTCCGCGGCGCTGTCCCGACGGGCCGACGCGGGGTCGCGCCGGTTGCGGGTCGGGTCGCTTCCGGCAGCGGCCTTCGCGGTGTCCGCGGCCTGCGGACGCACCCCGCTGAGAATGTCCTCGACGGCCGACGTGGGCCCCGCCGGCGCACGCGCGGCGCTGTCGGCCACCTGCCGCCCGATGCTGCGCTCGGTGACGCCCGCCGCAGCGAGCGCCCGGTCGATGGCCGGTATCGCCTGGCGGAAGAGGTTTTCCTTGTCCGTCATCATGAACTCGAGGAACGCCGAGCGCTGCACGATCTCCTTGGCGCGCGCGGGGTCGCTGATGCCGGGAAGCTCCACGATTATGCGGCTGGTGCCGAGCTTCTGCACCAGCGGCTCCGCCACGCCGAACTCGTCGATGCGGGTCCGGATCACTTTGAGGGCGCGGTCGATCGCGTCCGCGGGGTTCGCCACCGCGCCGCGGCTCTGGTCGAGCTCTAGCGCGAGGTGGATGCCGCCCTGGAGGTCCAGACCCCGTTTGAGGTTGATCCGACGCTCTGTGGAGTCCCGCATGACGCCGTCGGGGCCCGGGACCCGCGTGGTGACGCTGCGGGGCCAGAGGGCCCAGACGGAGAGGCCTACCAGGACCCCTATGACGACGAGACGCGCTCTTATCGAATCGAACATGGCGTAACCATAAAGGTTGACAAGGGTTACAAGGTAACCGGGCGACCAGCCATCCTCAACGCGGCGAGCGCGTCGTGGCGGTCCTGCTCCAGCTGGAGTCGGAGCGCGTCGGCCGAGGCGAACCGCACCGTTTCTCGCAGCCGGCGGTGGAACTCGACCGTGACGCTCTCCCCGTACAGGTCGCCGTCGAACGCGAACAAGTGCGCCTCCAGGGCGCGCTCTCTCTCGCCGAAGGTCGGCCGGGGACCGAGGTTCAGCATCGCCCCGTGCGAGCCTCCCCTCCACGAGACGGTGGCCGCGTACACGCCGTCCGGTGGCAACAGCTTGCGCGGATTCGGCGGCGCGAGATTCACGGTCGGGACGCCGATGCCGCGCCCGCGGCCCGCGCCAGGAACCACCGTCCCCGTCACCGAGTACGGCCGGCCGAGGGCTGCCGCGGCGTGGTCGAGGTCGCCCCCCGCGATGAAGCGGCGGATCATGGTGGAGGAGATCGGCCGGCCGTCCTGCATCACCGCCGGCACCACGTCCACGGCGAAGCCGTCCTCCCGGCCGATGGCGCGCAGCAACTCCACGTCTCCCGCGCGCCCCTGCCCGAAACCGTGATCGTACCCGATCACCAGCTCGGCCAGGTGGAACCGCTCCTCCAGGATCTCGCGCACGAAGCGTTCGGGCGGGTACGCCTGGAGCGCCGGCGTGAACGGCAGGAACGCCACCCGATCTACCGCCGACTGCGCCAGGATCATCCGCTTCTCGTCGCCCAGCGTGAGGAGCGGCGGCGCCGCCTGCGGGTTAACGATCTCGAGCGGGTGCGGCTCGAAGGTCACGAGGATGCTCTTGAGCCCCGAAGCCTGCGCGCGCCGCGCAATCTCCTCGAGCACCGCCCAGTGCCCCCGATGCACGCCGTCGAAGGTGCCTACGGTGAGAATGGTGCGCGTCAGGACGCGAGCCCCACCACGGGCGAGTAAAGGCCCTCGCGGAACTCCCCCACGCCCAGGAGCTCACCGCGCTCGAACACGGCGACGAATCCCTGGTGCGCCTCCGACGACTCGAACTTGCGGCCGTGCCTGAAGAGCCTGCCCCCCGCTTCGCCCACCTCGATCGCCGGCAGGTGCGCGACCGCCTCGCTCATCGGACGCAGCGGGAGCGTCGCGTCGCGGATCGCGTTCAGCGGCTCCGCGTCCTCGACCCGCCACGCCCCGATGGCGGTCCGGCGCAGCGCCGCGAGGTGCGCCCGAGTCCCGAGCGCGCGGCCGACGTCACGAGCGATGGCCCGGACGTAGGTGCCGGTCGAACAGTCCACGACGATCGCGGCTTCGCCCGCCGAGGGGTCGAAGGCCGAGAGTCGGAGCTCGTGGATGGTCACCTCGACGGACCTGAGCCCCGGCTCCTCGCCGCGGCGCACCATGTGGTAGGCGCGCTCCCCTTCCACCTTCTTGGCGGACACGGCGGGTGGCATCTGCGCCGGCTGCGCTCCCACGTGCGCCAGCGCGGCCTCGATCTCTCCCGGCGTCCGCCCGCGCCAGCTCTCATCCCGCAGCGTCGGCTCTCCATCGGCGTCGTCGGTCACCGTCTCGAAGCCGAACCGGATCGTGCCCGTGTAGCGCTTGGCCAGCATGCCGATGAACCGCGCCAGGCGGGTGGCGCGGCCCGCCAGCACCACCAGCAGGCCGGACGCGGCCGGGTCCAGGGTGCCGGCGTGGCCCACGCGCTTCATGCCTAGCGACCGGCGCACCGTGCGCACGACATCGTGCGAGGTCGGGCCGGCCGGCTTGTCGATCAGGAGCACTCCGTCGCTCAGGGCGCGACGTCCTCGTCCTGGCGCAGGCTGGCGAGCAGCTGGTCGATGCGCGAGGCATGCTCGATCGCGGCATCCTGCTCGAAGACCAGTTCGGGGACCACCCTCAAGTGGAGCCGGGCTCCCACCCGCCGGCGGATAGCCACGGCGGCGTGAGTGAGTCCCTCCAGCGAGTCCTGCTGCGCCTTCGCGTCGCCGTGTGCGACGAACGTGACGACGGCGCGCTTCAGGTCCGCCGTGACGCGCACGCCAGTCACCGTCACGAGGCCGATGCGAGGGTCGCGCGCCTCCTCCTGGAGGAACACGGCGACGACTTCGCGGATCGCTTCAGCCACCCGCTGCGGGCGCCGGCCGGGGGTCTTCATTGGAACGAGGTCTCGCTGGTGATGATGTGGGCCAGCGGCTCGGCCTGCACCAGCCGGTCGCACGAGCCGAGCACTTCCTCGGCGTGACGGTGGTCGTTGGAGACCACGCTCGCGGCCAGTGCCGCGCGCTGCCACAGGTCCTGATGGTCCACTTCCGCCGCGGACACGTTGAAGCGCTGGTGCAGCCGGTCCTTCAGGCTCTTGATCACCCGCCGCTTGTCCTTGAGCGACTGGCAACCGGCGAGGTGGAGATCCCACGAGATCACGCCGACGACCATGCCTACTCCGCGCGCGCCGGTCCCGCGGCCTCGAGGCTGCGCGCCACGGAATCCACGCGGAACGCCTCGATCACGTCGCCCACCTTCAGGTCGTTGAAGTTCTCGACCCCGATGCCGCACTCGAGGCCGTCCTTGACCTCCTTGACGTCGTCCTTGAAGCGGCGCAGCGACCCCAGTCCGCCCTCGTAGACCGGCACGCCGTCGCGGACGACGCGGACCTTCGCGGAGCGGGTGATGGCGCCGTTGCGCACCAAGCAACCCGCGATCACCCCGACCCCCGATATCTTGAAGATCTGCCGGACCTCCGCGTCACCGAGTATGACTTCCTTCTGCTCGGGCTTCAGCATCCCCTCGAGCGCCGCGCGCACGTCCTCGACCGCCTCGTAGATGATGCGGTACTGCTTGATGTCCACGTGCTCGCGCGCCGCCGACGCGCGGGCGTTGGAGTCCGGCCGGACCTGGAAGCCGATGATGATCGCGCCCGAGGCCTTGGCCAGCAGCACGTCGCTGTCGGTGATCGCGCCGACGCCGCGGTGCACGACCTCGACCCTCACTTCGCCCGTGGAGAGCTGCGACAGCGCGTCGGCCAGCGCTTCGGCCGGGCCGCCCTGGTCGGCCTTGATGATGAGCCGCAGCGCGGCGATGCCGGTCGCTTCCTTCTGCTGGAAGAACTCCTCGAGCGACATCCCGGCGCGGCTGCCGCGGCGGTTCTGGGCCTCGCGGCCGAGCCGCTGGCGTTTCTGCGCGATATCGCGCGCGTGGGCGCTGTCGGCCACCACCGTGAAGGAGTCGCCGGCCTGCGGAACGCCTTCGAAACCGAGGACCTGTACCGGAGTGGAAGGGCCGGCTTCCTTCACGGTGCGGCCGCGCTCGTCCTGGAGCGCGCGCACCCGGCCGGAGTACATCCCGCAGATGAAGTTGGCGCCCACCTTGAGCGTGCCGCTGGTGACGAGCACCGTGGCCACGGGGCCCTTGCCCGGGTCGAGCTGCGCCTCGAGCACCGTCGCCACGGCGGAGCGGTCCGGGTTGGCCTTGAGGTCGAGCAACTCGGCCTGGAGCAGGAGCTGATCGAGCAGCACCGGCACGTTGGTCCCCAGCTTCGCCGAGACCGCGGTCGAGAGCGTCGTACCGCCGAACTCCTCGAGCACGACCTGCTGCTGGAGCAGATCGCGCTTGACCTTGTCCACGTTGGCCGACGGCAGGTCGATCTTGTTGATGGCGACGATCATCGGCACGCCGGCGTTCCTGGCGTGGCTGATCGCCTCGATGGTCTGGGGCATGATCGAGTCGTCCGCCGCCACCACGAGCACCACGATGTCGGTCACCTGGGCGCCGCGGGCGCGCATGGCGGTGAACGCCTCGTGGCCGGGCGTGTCGAGGAACGTGATGCGCTTCCCGCCGGGCAGCTCGACGTGGTACGCGCCGATGTGCTGGGTGATGCCGCCGGCCTCGCCCGCGATGACGTTGGTCTTTCGGATGAAGTCGAGCAGCGACGTCTTGCCGTGGTCCACGTGGCCCATGATGGTGACGACCGGCGAACGCGGCACCAGCGTCTCGGGCGCGTCGGCGGCTTCCGGCTCGGCGGCTTCCGCGACGTAATCCACTTCCTTCACGGCCTGGAACCCGAACTCCGAGCAGATCAACTCGATCTGGTCGAAGTCGAGCCGCTGGTTCACCGTGACCATCATGCCCAGTTCCTTGAAGGCGAAGGTCACGACCTGCGACGCGGGCACCTTGAGGATCTGGGCGAGCTCGGCGACCGAGATGAACTCGTTGACGCGGACCAGCGTCTTCTCGCGTTCCTTCTCTTCGGCGATGCGCGCGGCCTCTACGTCGCCCTTCTCGTCGTCGCGGCGGCGGACCCCCTTCTTGGCGGGGCCGCGAATGGACGCCAGGGTGCGCGCCACGTTCTCGGCCACGGCCTCCTGGTCCACCTGCCACTTCTTGCCCTTCTTCCGCTTCTTCTTGTCGCGCCGGCGGTCGTCCACCGGGCCCGCGCCCGGCGCCGCGGACGCGATCGGGCGTGGCGGCACACCCGCGCCCGGCGTGGCGGAGGCCACGGGCCTGGGCCTGGCCGGCTGCGGGCGCTCGATCCGCGCCGGGATGAACGGCGCGCGGGGCGCCGCCGGCGAGTGATACGAAGTTGGCGTCGTGGGCGTAGGGGGCGACGCGGATGCCACCGGGGCCGGCGGCTCCAGCGGCATCGGGACACGGGACTCGGTCTCCGGCGGCGCGAGCTCCGGCGGGAAGATCGCTTCGACGTCAGGCGCGGCGGGCTCGGCCTCGGGCTCGATCTCGTCGGCGAAGAGCTCGCCCACCTCAGGCTCTTTCTCGGCGGCTTCCGCGGCCGCTACGGCGGCGGCTTCGGCCTCGGCGACCGCCACTTCGGCGGCGGTGCGGCGACGCCGCTTCGGCTTCGCCGCCTCGACCGGGGCGGGAGCAGGAGCCTCCTCCTCGCCCTTCTTCTTGGCGACGGCCCGGCGGCGGCCCTTCGCCGGTTCCGGCTTCGCGGCCTTGCGCTTGTCGCGCTCGATGCGCGACCGGACGCGCGCGATCTTGTCATCCTCGAGCGCGCTCATGTGGCTCCGGACGAAGATCTCCATCTCCCGGAGCAGGCTCATCAGCTCGTCGCTCGTCTTGCCGAGCTCGGCCGCCAGATCGTGCACCCGCGTACTCATGACCAGTTCTTCTCCCCTCGGACTTCCGCCGCCCAATGCGCGCGCAGACCGCGCGCCAACTGCCGGTCCAGCACCGCCACCCCGTGTACCGGCGGCCGGCCCAGCGCCGCGCCCAACCGCTCCGCATCGGGGCCGACCAGCAGCGCCACCTGCCGATGCCCCGCCAGCGCGACCAGGCGCTCGCGCGCCCGCTCGCTGGCGTCGCTAGGCATTACCAGCGCTTCGGCGACGCCGCGACGCAGCGCCTCGCGCGCGGCGTCCACGCCGATCGCCAGCCGGCGCGCCTTGGCTCCCAGCCCCAGCAGGCCCAGCGCGGCGCGGGTGCGGTCGGTCACGCCGTCGGTTCCTCCGGCGGGGGAGCTTCGGCCGCCGGAGCCTCAGTCTCAGGCGCGTCCGCCGGCGCGCTCGGCGCGTCATCGGGCGCCGGTGCGTCCGCATCGGGCGCCGCCTTGGCCTCCGACGCCTCGTCGGTCGTCGTCAGCTCGTCGATGAGCGCGGCGATCCGCTCCGTCATCTCGGGAGTGATACCCGGGATCGCGCCGATATCGCTCTTCTCGAGGTCGAGGATGTCGTTGAAGGTGCGGTACCCCGCCGCGGTCAGCACCGCGAGCAGGTCCTGGGTGAGACCCGACAGCTCGGCGAGCGGCACGTCGCCCGCGTCCTCGGCCTCTTTCTCACGCGGCGGGAGCGGCGCGAACAGCGGGCCTTCCCCGCCCCGCTCCAGCCACTCGCGGCTGGAGTAGAGGTCGATCTTCCATGCCGTGAGCTCGGATGCGAGCCGCACGTTCTGCCCGTTGCGGCCGATGGCCAGGCTGAGCTGGTCCTCGTCCACGATGGCCTGCACGGTCTTGGTCTCCGGCTCGGAGAAGACCCGCGCCACTCGGGCCGGCGCCAGCGCCAGACGAGCGAAGCGCTCGGGGTCAGGACTCCACGGCACGATGTCGATGCGCTCGCCGCCCAGCTCGTTCACCACGGCCTGCACCCGGCTACCCTTGAGCCCGACGCACGCGCCCACCGGGTCGATCCCGTCGTCGCGGCTGAAGACCGCGATCTTGGTCCGGCTTCCCACTTCGCGCGCCGTGGCGCGGATGTCCACTATGCCCTGCTGGATCTCCGGCACCTCGAGCTTGAAGAGCGCCTTCACGAACATCGGATCGCCGCGCGAGAGGATCAGCCTCGGCCCCTTGGGCGTCTCCTCGAGCCGCTTGAGGCAGGCGCGGATGGTATCGCCCTGATGGAAGTGCTCGCGGTGGTTCTGCTCGCGGTAGGGGATGATCGCTTCCGCCTCGCGGAACTTGGCGAGCATCACGACGATCTTGCCGCGCTCGATCTGCTGCACCTCGCCCGAGAGCAGCTCCCCGACGCGGTCCGCGAACTCCTCGCGGATCCGGGCGCGCTCGCCCTCGCGGACCCGCTGGATGATGCGCTGCTTCGCGGCCTGCACGGCGGTCCGTCCGAACTCCGAGAAGTCCACGTCGGTCTCGAGCACGTCCCCGACCTGGAAGTCGGGATCGTCCCAGCGAGCCTCCTCCAAAGCGACCTGGCGGCTCGAGTCCTCAACCTCCGCGACCACTTCCTTGAGGACGGTGATCTTGATCTGGCCGCTCATCTCGTCGATGACGATATCGGCGCGGACGTTGGGGCCGTACTTCTTGGCCAGCGCCGCGTACACGCCATCACGGATCAGCTCGCGCAGCTCGTTGCGGTCGAGCTGCTTGAGCTGCGCCAGCTCCTTGAACGCCGAGAGGACTTCAGTGCTGCTCATCGTGTCATGGCTCCCGCGCCTAACAGTCGAAACCGAGGCGCGCTTCTTTGATCTCTTCCAGCTTGAGGACCCGCCGGACGCCCTTCGGGAACTGCAATTCCACCGCGGGCTCCGGCTCGTCGAAGACCTGAGTGGCCGTCACCCGGAACCGCCCGCCCAGCTGCGGCACCAGCACATCGACCGGCGCGCCCATGAACCGCTTCCACTCGGCGAGGCGCTTGAGCGGCCGGTCCACCCCGGGCGAAGACACCTCGAGGATGTAGCGCCCCTCGCCCACGTTCCGCTCGTCGAGCCAGGCCTCGAGGGCCCGGCTCACGAGGGCGCAGTCATCCACGGTCACCCCGTGGCGCGGCCCGACTGAGGGCCGGTCTATCCGCACGGTGAGGTGGGGCCTGCGAGCGGTCCCGCCGTGGCGCACCTCGACAAGCTCGTAGCCGAGGTCTTCGACCCGGCTCGCCAGCTCACGATCGAGGATTTCGCGCTCCAACACCACGGAGACCCCGGAAAACAAAAATGTGGGGCTGACAACCCCACATCCACGAAGCAGCGGGCGCAGCCCAAGCCCCGCCGAACCGGTGGTAAGCTAGAGCACGGGACCGCGGGGGTCAAGTCGCCGGCGTTGCGGCGGGGCGCTACCCCTCGACCTCATCGGCGAACTCCCCGTACAGGGTCCGCGCGCAGGGGGGACAGAGCCCGTGACTGAATTCCGCGTCCGAGCGGTCGCGAACGTACACTTCGATCTGGTTCCAGTACCCGCCGTCGTCCCGGATCTTCTTGCAGTTGGCGCAGATCGGCAGCAGGCCGCTCAGGGTCCGGACTTTGGCCAGCGCCGCCTGCAGTTCCTGAATCACCGCTTCGCGCTCGTGCTCCGCGCGCCGTCGCTGCATGACGGTGATGACGACAAAGGGCGCGATCCCCATGGTGAGCAGCACCGAGTCCACGGCGGCGGCTGGAGCGCCGTCGAGACCCGGCAAAAGGAACCGGAGCGCCGAGTGCACCCCGAACTCCACCAGAGAGACGATCCCGAGGACCCGCACCGCGATCTGCGCGAGCGTCAAAGCCCGGTGCGGTTGGTCTTGGGCTGTGGGCGGGGCCGTCACACCACGCTCGGCGCCGGTGTGATGACCGCGCCCGCCTCCGCGACGGCCCCCTCCAGGTCCTTGCAGACGCCCGCGACGAGGTCCCCGAG
>JAUYOW010000101.1 GCA_030697825.1 Gemmatimonadales bacterium
CGCCGAGGGGATCGAGGCATGCCGCGCGGTGGCGGTTGAGGCCATGAAGGCCGAGCAGCGTGAGACGCTCGAGCAGTTCCGGGTGAGGTTCGACGTTTTCTTCGACGAGAGCCGGCTCTACACCGAGCACGCGATCGAGAAGACGCTTGCCTCACTGAAGTCGCGCGATGCCCTCTTCGAGGAGGATGGCGCTCTCTGGTTGCGGACCACCGCCCACGCCGACGACAAGGACCGGGTGCTGAGGAAGTCCGACGGCAGCTACACCTACTTCACCCCCGACATCGCGTACCACGAGGACAAGGCTTCCCGTGGTTTCGACCGCGCCGTAGACATCTGGGGCGCGGACCACCACGGCTACGTGCCCCGGATGCGCGCCGCCATGATGGCCCTCGGCCACGGCGAGCACTTCTTCGAGGCGCTCATCGTCCAGCTGGTCACCGTGCTGCGCCACGGGGAGGAAGTGCGCATGTCCAAGCGCGCCGGAGATTTCGTCGCGTTGCGGGACCTGGTGGAGGAGGTGGGCGTGGACGCGGCGCGTTACTTCTTCCTCATGCGCCGCAGCGACACGCCGTTCGCGTTCGACATCGACCTCGCCACCAGCCAGACCGACGAGAACCCGGTCTTCTACGTCCAGATGGCGCACGCGCGGATGAGCGGCATCTTCCGGGTTGGCGAGATTAGTCCGGAGAGTGTGACGTTCGACGGCGTCGATGTGGCGGCGCTGCCGGACCCCAGCGAGGCGGACCTGATCAAGCTCCTGGGCCGCTATCCGCTGGCGGTCCGTCGCGCGGCGGAGGCGCTGGAACCGCAGCGAGTCACCGCGTACCTGGAGGAGCTGGCGCGCGCGGCGCATCTCTGGTATCACCGCTGCCGGGTACTCGGCGAACCACCGGCGGTGGAGCGGGCGCGCCTCGCGCTGGCCCGCGCGACGAAGATCGTGCTCGCGAACGGGCTGTCGATTCTGGGACTCACGGCTCCGGAGCGGATGTGAACGGGGAGCGGGGAGCGGTACCCTTGGTGCGACCGGCCGGGTCAGGAGCGTAGTCATGGGATTGCTCGTGGTGGGGAGCGTGGCGCTCGATTCGGTCGAGACGCCGTTCGGTCAGGCTAATGAGGCGCTCGGAGGCTCGGCCGTGTTCTTCGGTGTCGCGGGCTCGCTGCTCCATCCGGTGCAGCTGGTCGGCGTGGTGGGGCGCGATTACCCGATGGACGAGCTGAAACGGCTGGCCGAGCGCGGCATCGACCTCAGGGGCCTCACCGTGGCCGACGGTGAGAGCTTCCGCTGGGCCGGACGATACGGCTTCGACCTCTCCTCGCGTGACACGCTGGACACGCGGCTCGGCGTCTTCGCGAACTTCAAGCCGAAGATCCCGCCGGAGTTCCGCGACGCGCAGTACGTCTTCCTCGGCAACATCGACCCCGAGCTCCAGCTCGAGGTGCTCGAGCAGGTGCGCAAGCCGCGGCTCGTCGCCTGCGACACCATGAACTACTGGATCCAGGGGAAGCGCACCGCGCTTCTCAAGTTGCTCGAGCGCGTGGATGTGCTGATGGTGAACGACGCCGAGATCCGCGAGCTGTCGGGCGACTGGCACATCCACCGCGCCGCGCGCTGGGTCCTGAAGCGGGGCCCCATGTACGTCGTCATCAAGAAGGGCGAGCACGGGGCGGTGCTCGTCGAGCGCAGCGGCCGCATCTTCTACGTCCCCGCCTTCCCGCTGGAGGACATCTTCGACCCGACCGGCGCGGGCGATGCCTTCGCGGGCGGCTTCATGGCTCACCTCGCCCACACCAACAACCTCTCGCCCGCCAACCTCAGGCTCGCCATGGTCTACGGCTCGGCGATGGGCTCGTTCGCGGTCGAACGGTTCTCGGTACAGCGCTTCGAGGAGATCACCGCGGCCGACGTGGTGAACCGGGTGCTGGCCTATCGCGACCTCGTGCACTTCGACCCCGAGTCCGGTGCCAAGCCCGACATCGGCTGACCGGTACCGCGCCGCCGGCGTGGACCTCGGCGCCGCGGAGGACGCCAAGCAGCGCATCGCGGAGCTGGTGCGCGGCACGCGAACCGCCGCGAGCCTGGGCGCGGTGGGCTCGTTCGGCGGGCTGGTGCGCATCCCCTCGGAGGTGAAGGACCCGGTTCTGGTCGCCTCGACGGACGGCGTGGGCACCAAGGTGCTCGTCGCCATCCGCGCCCAACGCCACGACACGGTTGGCGAGGACCTCGTCAACCACTGCGTGAACGACATCCTGGTCCACCGAGCCAGGCCCATCGGGTTCCTCGACTACTTCGCGTCCGGCCGCCTCGACGCGATGGTCGCCGCGGAGGTGGTGAGCGGGGTGGCGCGCGGCTGCCGGGCGCACGGCATGCCGCTGGTGGGCGGTGAGACGGCGGAGATGCCTGACGTATATCGCGCCGGCGAATACGACCTCGCGGGCACGATCCTCGGCGTGGTGTCGGAGGGAGAGGCGCTGCACGGGGACAGGGTGCGCGCCGGCGACGTGCTCGTGGGCTACGCCGCGAACGGCTTCCACACCAACGGCTACTCACTGCTCCGGCGCGTCGTCTTCGGTGACATGGCGCTCGGGCTCGACGACCCGTTCCCCGAGGCGGGCGCCTCGGTGGCCGACGTGCTGCTCGCCGTGCACCGTAGCTATTTCGCCGCGGTCTGGCCGGCGCGAGCCGCGGTACACGCGCTGGCGCACATCACCGGCGGCGGGATCCCCGGCAACCTGGTGCGCGTGCTGCCCGCGAAGGTGGACGCCGTCGTTCGTGAGGGAAGCTGGCCCATTCCGGCGGCGTGCCGGGTCGTGCAGGCGGGTGGCGGCATCGGTAACGAGGAGATGCGCCAGGTGTTCAACCTCGGCCTGGGCCTCATCGCGGTCTGCCCGGTGGAAGCGGTGGACCAGGCTGGTGCGGCGGCGAAGAGCGCCGGCGTCGAGACGTGGACCATCGGTGAGGTCGTGCCTGGCTCCGGCGAAGTGCGCTGGGAGCGTCCGACCGGCGGCCGGAGCGTCTGAACCGTGAACGACCGCGAGGCGATGGAGCGTGCGATCGCCCTTGCCTGGGGCGGCTGGGGGCGCGTCGGGAGCAATCCGCTCGTCGGCGCGCTGGTGCTTCGGGGCGGCAAGGTCGTGGGCGAGGGGTACCACGCGGAGTTCGGCGGCCCCCACGGCGAGGTGGTCGCCCTGCGCGCGGCCGGGAAGCGGGCGCGTGGCGCGGACCTCGTCGTGACGCTCGAGCCCTGCACCCACCAGGGCAAGACACCGCCGTGCACCGAGGCGATCGTCGCCGCCGGCATCCGGCGCGTGGTGTTCGCCGCCCCCGACGCCGATCCGCGGGCACGCGGCGGCGCCCGGGTGCTGCGGAAGGCTGGTCTCGCGATCGAGCATGGGCTCCTGGACCCGGACGTCCGGGCGCAGAACGCGGCGTTCTTCCACCGCCACGCGGCGCAGGACCGCCCGTTCGTGGCGGTGAAGCTCGCGGTGTCGCTCGACGGGAGCATCGCCGACCGCGGGCGCCGCTCGAAGTGGCTCACGGGCGCCGACGCGCGGGCGTGGACGCACTGGCTGCGCGCCGGGTTCGACGCCATCGCGGTCGGCGTGGGCACCGTGCGCGCCGACGACCCTCGGCTCACGGTGCGCGGCACGCTCACCCCGCTCGCGGTGCCGCTGCGCGTCGTGTTCGACAATCGCGCTGAGACGCCGACCGATGCCACCCTGGTGCGGGAGCTGGCGCCGCCGGTGCTCGTCCTTGCGGCACCGAAGGCGCCCCGGACCAACGTCGAGGCGCTGCGTCTCCGGGGCGTGGACCTCGTGATGGCGGCTGGGCTTCGCCGCCAGCTGCGCGCGCTGAAGTCCCGCGGCGTCGAGAGCCTGCTGGTCGAGGGCGGCGGGGTGCTCGCGGGCCGATTGCTCGCGCAGGGGCTCGTGGACCGGTTGTACCTCATCACCGCACCGCTGCTCCTGGGCCGCGACGGCGTACCGGCGTTCGGTGCGCTTCGCGGCGTGCGGCTCGACCGGGCGAAGCGTTGGCGGACGGTCGGGCGTAAGCGGCTGGGCGCCGACACGCTCCTCGTCCTGGACCGGCCCTGATGTTCACCGGCATCGTCACGGCCGTCGGCATGGTGCGCGCGGTGAAAGCGACCGCGAAAGGGTTCGAGATCACGGTCGCCGCCCCGTATCGAGGGGTCGTCATCGGCGAGAGCATCGCGGTGGATGGCGCGTGCCTCACCGTCGTCCGCAGAGGCAAGGGTACGTTCGCCTTCCAGGCGGTGACGACTACCCGCGGCCGCACCAACTTCGGGTCGTTCCGCGCGGGGCGACCGGTCAACCTGGAGCGCGCGCTAAAGGTGGGTGACCGGCTGGGCGGGCACCTGGTGTCGGGGCACGTGGACGGCGTCGGGACGGTCGTACGCCGGAAGGTGCGGGAAGACGCGGTTCTCCTCGACATCCGCGTGCCCAGGCCGGTCGGGGCGCTCTCCGTACTCCACGGCTCGATATGCGTGGACGGTGTGAGCCTCACTGTCAACGCCCTGCCGAAGACCGGTGTGGTGCAGGTGTCGCTCATCCCCCACACCCTGAAGGCCACCACCCTGGGTGGAGCTAAAGCCGGGACCCGCGTACATTTAGAGGCCGACCAGGTCGGCAGGTTCGTGATGCAGGGGCTGGCGCCCTACAGGGCTGGCAAGGCGCGGAGGCGTTGATGCCGTTCGGAACCGTCGAGCAGGCGATCCGGGACGTCGCGGCGGGCAAGCTCGTGATCGTCGCGGACGACGAGGGCCGTGAGAACGAAGGCGATCTCATCGGAGCGGCCGAGAAGGTCACGCCGGAGATGGTCAATTTCATGGCGTTGCATGGTCGCGGCCTGGTATGCGTCACGCTCACGCCCGAGCGGTGTCGCGCGCTCGCCCTTCCTCAGATGGTCGACCACAACACCGAGGCGCACGAGACCGCGTTCACTGTGAGTGTGGATGCCACGGCGCGCTTCGGTGTCACGACCGGCATCAGCGCCGCCGACCGCGCCAAGACCATCCAGCTGGCCATAGATCCCGCGACGGTGCCCGGCGACCTGCGTCGTCCCGGCCACGTCTTCCCGCTCCAGGCCCGTCCGGGCGGCGTGCTCCAGCGCGTCGGCCAGACGGAGGCGAGCGTGGACCTCGCGCGGCTGGCCGGGCTCTATCCGGCGGGCGTGATCTGCGAGGTGCTGAACGCCGACGGCACCATGGCACGCCGGCCCGAGCTCGAGGCCTTCGCTGGGGAACACGGGATCACGTTCATCACGGTGGCGCAGATCGTGGCCCACCGTCTCCGGCACGAGCGGCTGGTGCACCGCGTGGCCGAGGCGCGGCTGCCTACGCCGTTCGGCGAGTGGTCGATCATCGGCTACCGGAACGACGTGGATCAGGCCGAGCACGTGGCGCTGGTGTTCAGCGACGTGGCCGGCCAGCCGGGCGTCCTGGTGCGGATGCACTCCAAGTGCCTGACCGGCGACGTGTTCGGATCCGCGCGCTGCGACTGCGGGTGGCAGCTCCAGACCGCGATGGGGATGATCGCGGCGGAGGGACGCGGCGTGGTGGTCTATCTCGACCAGGAAGGGCGCGGCATCGGATTGCTCAACAAGCTCAAGGCGTACGAGCTGCAGGACGCGGGACACGACACCGTGGAGGCCAACCAGCGGCTCGGCTTCAAGCCCGACCTGCGCGACTACGGGATCGGCGCCCAGATCCTCCTCGACCTCGGCGTGCGGTCCATCCGCATTCTCACCAACAACCCGATGAAGCTGGTCGGGGTGGACGGCTACGGCCTCGAGGTGGTCGAGCGGCTGCCGATCGTGCCGCCGCGCACCGAGGAGAACGCCGGGTACCTCGACGTCAAGCGCGACAAGCTGGGCCACCTCTTCACTCACTGATGGCCGAAACCCCGCAGGGCGCGCGACCCCTCGGGGGACGCGTTGGCATCGTCGCCAGCCGATTCAACGAGAATGTGACCGCGCGGCTCCTGGCCGGCGCGAAGGCGTGCCTGGCTGAGCGCGGCGTCCCGGACGAGCGCGTGGACGTGGTCTGGGTGCCGGGGGCGTGGGAGTTGCCGGTGATGGTGCGGGCGCTCCTGGTGGGCGGTGCGCGAGTCCCCTACCTGTCGCGGGTGCCCAACTCCTACGACGCGGTGGTAGCCCTGGGCGCGGTGATCCGGGGCGAGACGGCCCACTTCGACATCATCGCGGCTGAGGCGTCGCGGGGGTTGATGGCTCTCGCCGTCGAATATGGAGTGCCGGTGGGTTTCGGTCTGCTCACCTGCGACACGCTGGCGCAGGCGCTGGCCCGGGCCGGCGGCAAGTCGGGGAACAAGGGGTTCGAGGCGACCGCGGCGGCGCTCGATGTGGCGGGGCAGCTCGGGGCGCGCGATGCCGATACGCGCTGAGACGCGCTCCCGCGCCCTCGCGATTCAACTGCTATATGTGTGGGACGTGGCCGGCGGAGGGGCGGCTTCCGGCGCCGCGGCCGGCTGGGACGGCGTGCTAAAGCTCGCGACCTCCGGCCGTCGGGTCGAAGAGGCGGCCGTGACGTTGGCTCAGCAGGCCGTGGCGAGGCGGGCCGAGTTGGACGCGCATATCGGCCGCGCGGCGGACCGCTGGCGGATGGATCGGATAGGCGTGGTCGACCGCAACGTGCTCAGGCTGGGGACCTTGGAGTTGGCCTTGGGCAACGTCCCTCCCAAGGTCGCCATCGACGAGGCGGTGCGGATGGCGCAGTGGTTCGGCGGGGAAAAGTCGCCCGGCTTCGTGAACGGCATCCTCGACCGGGTGGCGCGGGACCTTGGGCGGTTGTGAAGATACTTCTAATAAACTGGCAGGACCGTACCAACCCGCGGGCGGGCGGCGCGGAGGTGCACCTGCACGAGATCTTCGGTCGAATGGTCGCGCGGGGCCACGAAGTGCACCTGCTGTGCAGCGGCTACTCCGGGGCCGCGGCCGAAGCGACGCTGGACGGGATCCGGGTCCACCGGGTGTCGTCGCGCTACGGCTTCGCGCTGGCGGGTCGGGGCGCCTTCCGCGCTCTTGCCTCTCAGGTCGCCCCGGACGTCGTCGTCGAGGATGTGAACAAGGTGCCGCTGAACCTCCCTTTGGGCTGGTCCGGCCCGTTCGTGCTGGTCGTGCCTCACCTCTTCGGCTCGACCGCGTTCCGCGAGGTGCCATGGCCCGTCGGCGCGGTGGTGTGGGCGGCGGAGCGGCCCATGCCGCGGGTGTACGGTCGCGCCGGCGTGCACGCGATCAGCATCGGCACGCGTGACGACCTGATGGCTCGCGGGTTCCGTGCCGAGGCGATCCGGGTGATCTATCCGGGGGTGGACACCGCGCATTTCACGCCGGATCCTACCGTGCCCCGCGAGTCCGTGCCGACCTTCCTGTACGTGGGGCGGTTGAAGCGTTACAAGCAAGTAGATGTGGCGATCCGCGCCCTGCGACTACTGGTGGGCGGGCGGTGGAGCGAGGCGCGGTTGTGGGTCGCCGGCACCGGGGAGGACCGCTCGCGTCTCGAGGGTATCGCGCGCGAGGCCGGCGTGGCGGATCGCGTGGAGTTCCTCGGCTACGTGAGCGAGGAGAAGAAGATCGAGCTGTACCGTCGCGCCTGGGCGGCCGTGCTGCCGTCCCTCAAGGAGGGTTGGGGGATCACCAACCTCGAAGCCGCCGGGTGCGGCACTCCGGCCCTCGCCGCCGACAACTCCGCGCTGCGCGAATCGGTGCGCGACGGAGAGACCGGCTTTCTGTTCACCACCGGCGACGCCGCGTCCTGCGCCGCCGCGATGGGTCGTATCGGGGAGGACGCCGGCCGGCTGGAACGGCTGTCATGCGCGGCTCGCGCCTTCGCCAAGACGTTCAGTTGGGAGCGCACCGCGCAGGAAACGGAGTCCCACCTCGAGACCGTTGCGGCCGCATGGCCGCGCGGTTAGGAGCGATGCCATGCTGACTACGATCACCGCCCGCCACGGCGAAGTCCCGGACGCGTTGCGAGAACGCGCCGAAACCGTGGTCGCGCGCCTGGCGCGCCTGGCCCACCGGCCGGTGAGCGCGCAGGTCACCTTCGACACCGACGGTCCCCGGGCGGCGGCTGAGCTCATCCTCAAGGCGGCGCGCGGCGCCGTGCTGGTCGCGAGCGCCCAGGCCACCGACCACCGCACCGCGCTGGACCGCGCCACCGCCAAGCTGCGGCGCCAGCTCGACAAGCGCGAGCCGAAACTCCGGCGCGCGGCGGCCGGAAAGCGTTAGGCCCCCGCTGAAGATCCGCGACCTCCTCGAGCTGCGGGGTGACCGGCTCGCCCTCGACGTGCTGTCCGGCGAGTCGGGGCTGGAACGCGAGCTTCCGTCCGGCGAGGCGTCGAGCCCCGGGCTGGTGCTGGCCGGGTACACCGGGCGTTTCGCGCCGGGCCGGGTCTTCGTGCTCGGCGAGACGGAGGTCACGTATCTCTTCTCGCTGGACGCGGCGGCGCGGGCCCAGTCGATCGAGACGCTGTTCAAGTACGACTTCCCATGCCTCTTCGTGACCAAGAAGCAGGAGGTCCCGGCCGAGCTGCTCTCCATCGCGGTGCGGCGCGACGTCGCCGTGCTGCGGTCCGCCCTGAAGACGGCGGAGTTCTATCACCGGATCATCCCGTTCCTCCAGGAGGCGTTCGCGCCGCACACCACGATCCACGGCTCGCTCGCGGACGTGTACGGCGTGGGGCTCCTCTTCATCGGGCGGTCGGGGATCGGCAAGAGCGAGTGCGTGCTGGACCTGGTGGAGCGGGGCCACCGCCTCGTCGCCGACGACGTGGTAGTGGCGCGGCGGCTGGGGCACGACGTGCTGATCGGCCGGGGGGACGAGCACCAGCACCACTTCATGGAGATCCGCGGCATCGGTCTCATCGACATCGCCGCGCTGTTCGGGATCCGCTCGGTGCGCCAGCAGAAGCGAATAGAAGTCGTGGTGCGGCTGGAGGACTGGGACAGCACCGCCGCCTACGAGCGGACGGGGCTCGATGGCGCCCAGACCGAAGTCCTCGACGTGACGCTCCCCCTGGTCGTGGTGCCGCTCAACCCGGGGAAGAACATCACCGTGATCGCCGAGGTCGTGGCGATGCGGCATCTGCTCAAGTACAGCGGCGTGGACTCGGCCCGCCAGTTCAACGAGAAGCTGATCTCCCGCATGCAGGGCCGGCGTGCCGCCCGCGAGTACCTCGAAGAGGACTATGAGTGAGCCGCTGGTGGGTGTCGTCCTGGCGCATGCGGAGGTCGCGGAGGCGCTGGTCTCCGCGGTGCGGGCGATCGCGGGCGACGATCACGGGCTCGTCCCGGTCTCCAACACCGGGTGCGACCGGGCGGCGATCCTGGCGCGGCTGGAGGCCGCGGTCGGCGGGAGGGCAGGGGTGATCTTCGCGGACATGCCGGGCGGCTCGTGCGCTTTCAGCGCGGGTGCGTTCGTCCGGCTGCACCCGGACGTCCGCGTAGTGACCGGCGTCAATCTCGCGATGCTCCTCGATTTCGCGTTCCACCGGGGGCTCCCCGCGGCGGACGCGGCGGCGCGCGCGGTGGAGACGGGGCGCGCATCGGTGGGGGGCATCGGCCGGTGAGCATCGACCTCTTCCGCATCGATGACCGACTGATCCACGGGCAGGTGGTCGTGGGGTGGGGGCAGCCGATGGGGATCGAGTTCATCGTGCTGGTGGACGACGAGGTCCGCGCGAGCGACTGGGAGCAGGAGCTGTACCGGATGGGCGTGCCGCCGTCGGTGGACGTCGCCTTCGCGAGCGTCGAGGAGGCGGCCGCGCAGCTCGCGGCCTGGGAGGCGGACCCCCGGAAAGGGATCGTGCTCACCGGAGACATCGACGGCATGGCGGCGCTCTGCGCCGGCGCCAATGACGCGATCACGCGCGTCAACCTGGGCGGCATCCACTACCGCGAAGGGCGCAAGGAAAGGCTGCGCTACATCTACCTCACCGACGAGGAGGCGGCGAAGCTGCGCGCCCTCGCCGCCCGCAACGTGGAGATCACCGCGCAGGACGTACCGACCGGCCGGGCCGTCCCGCTCAACGAGCTGATGGCGTGACGCTCGCAGCCGTCCTCGCGGTGATCGGGGTCGGGACGTTGGTGGGGCTCGACGTGGTCAGCGTGCCCCAAGCGATGTTCTCACGCCCCCTGGTGGCCGGCTTCTTGGGCGGCGCGGTCGTGGGCCGCCCGCTGTCGGGCCTTGCGATGGGCGCGCTGCTCGAGCTGTTCGCGATGGAGACGCTGCCGGTGGGCGCGGCGCGGCTGCCCGACTGGGGTCCCGGCGCGGTCGCCGCCGGGGCGGTCGTGGCGTCGTCGGGTCGGTCGAGTACTGCCGGCGTTCTCGGCGTCGTGCTGGTGGCGCTCGCGACGGCGTGGATCGGCGGGTGGATGGTGCACGCGATGCGCCGCGCCAACGCGGCGTCGGTGAGCGCGCGGACGACGGTGCTCGAGACGGGCGACGTCGCGGTGCTGCGGCGGATCCTGGCGATGGGGTTCGCGCGCGACGCGCTGCGGAGCGCGGTGCTGACCGCGCTCGCGCTCGCCGGGGCGGGCGCGGTGGCCTCGGTTCTGGAGCGGGGGTGGAGCGTCGCGCCGCTCGTCGCGCGGCTGGCGCTGGCGGCGGCGAGCGTCGGGGTAGGGTTGTGGAGCGCGTGGCAGCTGTTCGGGCACGGGCCGTCGGCGCGATGGCTCGGCGCCGGGCTCGGCGCCGGTACGCTGGTGGCGGTGCTGTGGACGTAACGCCGCTCCGGGTCCCGTCCCTCGGGGCCGTGCTGTCGCGGCTGTTCGTGTTCCAGGCTGCCTGGGACTACGAGCGCATGCAGGGAGTGGGCTTCGGGTACGCCGTCGAGCCGATCCTGCGCACGCTCCCCGGCGGGCCATCCGGCGAGCGGTACCACGAGGCGCTGGCGCGCGAGTCGCGGTTCTTCAACGCGCATCCTTACCTCGGCGCCCTGGCCGTCGGCGCGGCGGGCCGGGCTGAGCTGGAGGGCGAGGCGCCGGAGAAGATCGAGCGGCTGCGGGCCGCGATGTGCGGGCCGTTGGGCGCCCTGGGCGACCGGCTCATCTGGGCGGGATGGCTGCCGGCGTGCATGGCGGTCGCGCTCATCCTGGTCGGGTTCGGCGCGCGCGCCTGGGCCGTTCTGGCGTTCCTGCTGCTCTACAACGTGGTGCACGTCTACCTGCGGGTGTGGGCGCTCCAAGCCGGGTGGCGTGAGGGGCTGCACGTGGCTGCGGCACTGACGTCGCCGCTGCTGCGGTTCGGAAGCGAGATGGCCGGCCCGGTCGCGGCGGTGCTGGTAGGTGCCGCGTTGCCGATCCTGCTCGGGTGGCAGCTGAGCGGGTCGCCGCGGGGAGTACTGGCCCTGGGCGCCGTCCTCGCGCCGCTGTTCGCGCTCATAGTGCGGGTAGCCCGGCCGAGGGCCAACGGCATGGCCGTCGCCGCGGCCGTGCTGGCGCTGACATCGGTGTGCGGGGTGTGGTGGCCGTGATGGAGCAGGCGGTGCCGGTCGTGAACTCGCTCGGGCTGCACGCGCGGCCCGCGGCGCAGTTCGTGAAGGTAGCCAATCGGTTCAAGGCCAGCATCGCGGTGCGAAAGGACGAGACGGAGGTCAACGGGAAGAGCATCATGGGGATGATGATGCTGTCGGCCGAATGCGGCAGCGAGCTGCGCATCCGCTGCGACGGCGACGACGCCGAAGCGGCGATGGCGGCGTTGAGCGCGCTGGTGCGCGCCGGCTTCGGGGAGGACTGAGTGCCGCACCGGGTGATCCACGGCATAGCGGTATCGCCCGGCGTGGCGGTCGGGCCGGCGCTGGTGGTGCGCTGGGAGATCCCACGGGTCCCCGACCACGCCATCCGCGAGGATGAGGTGGAGGGCGAGATCGCGCGCCTGCGCGAGGCGTTCGGGTTCGCGAAGGAGCGCATCGCGCTGGTGCGGGAGAAGGCCGCGGTGCGCGCGGGCCCGGAGGAGGCCCGGATCTTCGACGCCCAGCTCATGATCCTCGACGACGGGGACCTGGTGGCCGGCGTCGAACGGCTCATCCGGGAGAACCACTTCGCCGCCGAGCGGGCGTTCGAGCTCAAGATGCTCGAGTGGCGCGGCCTCTGGATGACCAACGGCAGCACGCTGCTGAAGGACCGGCTGATCGACCTCACCGACGTCGAGATCCGCGTTCTGACCCGGTTGCTGGGTGTGGACGAGCCCGACATCCTCCAGGCGAGGCCGGACGGCCCCGTCGTCCTGGTGGCGAGCGACCTGACGCCGTCGCTCACCGTGCAGCTCGACCGGGAGGCGGTGCTCGCCGTCGCGTGCGAGCAGGGGACGCGGACGTCTCACGCGGCGATCCTCGCCCACTCGATCGGCATTCCCGCGGTGGTCGCGCTTCCCGACGTGCTGGCCAAGGTGGCGACGGGCGAGATGGTCGTGCTCGACGGCTGGGCCGGCACGCTCCAGGTCCAGCCGCTGCCCGCCGACATCGAAGCGGCTTACACCCGCGATCGACGCCGGCGCGCGCTGGACAAGGACCTCGAGGCCGCGGTGGCGTTGCCGGCGCGCACCACCGACGGGGCTGAGCTGGTGCTGCGTGCCAACCTCGACCTGCCGGAAGAGCTCGACGCGGCGGTGCGATACCGCGCCGCCGGCATCGGGCTCATGCGCACCGAGTTCCTGGTCGTGGGACGAGGCCGGATGCCCGCCGAGGACGAGCAGGCGGAGCTGTACCGCCGCGTGGGCGCGTCGTTCGCGGGGAACGACGTCGTGATCCGCACCTTCGACCTCGGCGGGGACAAGTTCCCGGCCGCGTTCAAGATGAGCGCGGAGGGGAACCCTTTCCTCGGCTGGCGCGCGATCCGGGTCTGCCTCGACCAGCCGGAGGTGTTCCGCCCGCAGATCCGCGCGATCCTGCGTGCCGCCGCGCACGCGCGCCTCAAGCTGATGATCCCGCTGGTCACGAGTGCGGAAGAGGTGGACGAGACCCGGGCGATGGTCAGCGAGGAGGCGACGGTGCTGCGCCGGGCGGGCGTGGATGTGCCGGAGCGGCTCCCGGTCGGGGTGATGGTGGAGACGCCGGCTGCCGTGATGATCGCCGACCGGTTGGCCGAGGTCTCCGATTTCCTCTCCGTCGGCACCAACGACCTGGTGCAGTACACCCTGGCGGTGGACCGCGGCAACGCTCGGCTTGCGTCGCGTTTCAACCCGCACCATCCGGCCATCCTGCGCTCGCTCGCGGTGGTGCAGCGGGCGGGGGCGAAGGCCGGAATCGAGGTCTCGGTCTGCGGCGAGATGGCGTCCGACCCGGTCTCCATCTATCTGCTGATAGGGCTCGGCTACCGCGTACTCTCCGTAGCCGCGCCCAGCCTGCCGCTGGTCAAGTGGATGGTCCGGCAGATCGACGCCGGGAGCGCCGCGGCGTGCGTGGCGCCGATGCTCGAGGCCCGCACCGCGGAAGAAGTGTCCACGCGGGCCCGCGAGGCTCTCGGCGCGGTGGTGGATCTGCGCCTCCTCGATCCCTCGTTATAGTTGCCAGCCCGCTCCGGCGCGGCTAGCTTGCGCCTCAACCGAACTCCTGAGAGCACCGACACTTGAGCAACGAACGCCGCTGGCTTTTCACGTCCGAATCGGTCACCGAAGGGCACCCCGACAAGATCGCCGATCAGATCTCGGACGCGGTCCTCGACGCCATCCTGCTCGACGACCCCGTCGCGCGGGTCGCCTGCGAGACCTTCGTCACCACGGGGATGGCCATCGTTGGTGGCGAGATCACCACCACGACGTACGTCAACATCCCCGCCATCGTCCGCGGGACCCTCGAGTCCATCGGCTACACCGACGCGTCTTTCGGCATCGGCGCCGAGACGTGTGCGGTGCTGACGTCCATCGACAAGCAATCGCCCAACATCGCGCAGGGAGTGGACACGGGCGGCGCCGGCGATCAGGGCATGATGTTCGGGTACGCGTCGGACGAGACCGATGCCCTGATGCCGCTGCCCATCCAGCTCGCGCACGGCCTGACGCACCGGCTGTCCGAGGTCCGCAAGAAGGGCGAGCTGCCGTGGGTGCGTCCCGACGGGAAGTCGCAGGTGACGATCGAGTACGAGGGCGACCGGCCGGTCCGGGTGCACACCGTCGTGATCTCGACGCAGCACGCGCCCACGGTCGGCAAGGAAGAGATCACGCGCCAGATCATCGACCACGTCATCAGGCCGGTGCTGGGCGAGTGGATCAACGGCGGCGACCCCACCTACCACATCAACCCGACGGGGCTCTTCGTGGTCGGCGGGCCGCAGGGCGATGCGGGGCTCACCGGGCGCAAGATCATCGTGGACACCTACGGCGGCTTCGCGCGGCACGGCGGGGGGGCCTTCAGCGGGAAGGACCCGACGAAGGTGGACCGCTCGGCTGCCTATGCGGCGCGCTGGGTGGCCAAGAACATCGTCGCGGGCGGTTTGGCGAAGCGGTGCGAGGTGCAGCTAGCCTACGCCATCGGCGTGGTGCAGCCGGTATCCCTGCTGGTGCACACCTTCGGCACCTCGGCGCTGTCCGAGCCGGTGCTCGAGAACGCGGTGCGCGAGCAGTTCGACCTGTCGCCGCTCGGCATCATCGAAGCGCTCGACCTGCGCAAGCCCATCTACCGCCCGACCGCCGCGTACGGCCACTTCGGCCGGAAGCCGGAGCGGCTCAAGGTCAGCGGCGTCGATAAGGGCAACGAAATGATGGTGGACCTCTTCAACTGGGAGCGGACCGACCGTGCGGCCGAGCTCCGTGAAGCCGCGAACCGTTTGGCCGGCGCCGCGAAGGTGCCCGCCGCCAGGAGATAGTCGAGAATGGCAGTAGCCACGAAGACCCCGAGTTTCGACGTCAAGGACCTCGCGATGGCGGACGAGGGACGCCGCCGCACCGAATGGGCGGAGCGCTCGATGCCGGTGCTGAGGCTCATCCGCGAGCGGTTCACCGTCGAGCGGCCGCTGGCGGGCAAGCGCCTCGCCGCGTGTCTGCACGTCACCTCCGAGACCGCGAACCTCGCCATCACGCTGAAGGCGGGCGGCGCCGACGTGGTGCTCTGCGCCTCCAACCCGCTCTCGACGCAGGACGACGTCGGGGCGCACCTGGTGCGCGACCACGGCATCGCCGTCTACGCGATAAAGGGCGAGGACCACGAGACCTACTACGAGCACATCCGGGCCGCGCTGGCCCACCGGTCCGACATCACGATGGACGACGGCGCCGACCTGGTGGGCGCGCTCCACATGATCGCGCTGAACCGGCTGGACGACCTCGCGCCGCCGGTGCGGAAGTGGGTCGAGGGGCTCTCGAGCGACGAGCGCGCCCAGCTGCTGCGGGGTGTGATCGGCTCGACCGAGGAGACGACGACCGGCGTTATCCGCCTCAAGGCGATGGCCAAGGACGGCGTGCTCCAGTTCCCGGTCATCGCGGTGAACAACTCCGAGACGAAGCATCTGTTCGACAACCGCTACGGCACGGGCCAGTCCACGGTGGACGGCGTACTCCGCGCGACCAACATGCTGCTCGCCGGCTCGACCGCGGTGGTTGCCGGGTTCGGCTGGTGCGGGCGCGGCGTGGCGATGCGGCTGCGAGGCGCGGGCGCCAACGTCATCGTGACCGAGATCGACCCGATCAAGGCGCTCGAGGCGCAGATGGAAGGCTACCGCGTGATGCCGATGATGGAGGCCGCGGCGATCGGCGACCTGTTCATCACGCTCACCGGCAACGTCAACGTCGTTCGCGTCGACCACCTGCGCGCCATGAAGGACGGGGCGATCCTGGCCAACAGCGGCCACTTCAACGTCGAGATCGACCTCGAGGGGCTGGCCAAGGTCGCCAAGGGCCCGCGCGCCGCCCGCGAGTTCGTGGCCGAGTACCTGCTGGACGGGAAGCGCATCTTCATCCTCGGCGAGGGGCGGCTGATCAACCTCGCGGCGGCGGAGGGGCATCCGGCCAGCGTCATGGACATGTCGTTCGCCAACCAGGCCCTCGGAGCCGAATACCTCGTGAAGCACGGCCCGTCGCTCTCGCGCGACGTGCACAGCGTGCCGAAGGACGTGGACCGCGAGATCGCGCGGCTCAAGCTGGTGGCGATGGGTGTCGGGATCGACGAACTCACGGCCGAACAGCGGCACTACCTGTCATCGTGGGACCTTGGTACCTGATTCGCAGAGCCACGGCATGGTCGAGGTGCGCGTCGCGCACCTCGGGCTGGACCGGAACACCAACAGTCCGGTCGTCATCCTCCAGGAGAAGGACGGTCCTCGCGTCCTGCCCATCTGGATCGGCCCGAGCGAGGCGAGCGCGATCGCCATGGAGCTCGCCGGGATCAAGTTCAGCCGCCCCTTGACGCACGACCTCCTCAGGCAGGTCATCGTAGGGCTGGGAGGGGAGCTCAGGAAGGTGTTGATCACGACGGTGAAGGAGAGCACCTACTTCGCCGAGCTGCACATCTACCGCGACGACGACGTGATCCAGGTGGACGCGCGCCCCTCGGACAGTATCGCGGTGGCGCTGCGCCTCAAGGCTCCGATCTTCACCAGCCCCGACCTCCTCGACGTGTCGGCGGTGAACATGATGGACGCCATGCCCGAGGGCGGGCCGCTCGACAGCGAGTCGCTGAAGACCTACCTGCAGAACCTCGACCCGGAAGACTTTGGCAAGTTCACGCCGTAGCGGCCTCGCCGCCGCGGCGCTGCTCCTGCTTCCCGTTTGGCTGCCAGCGCAGGCGCGCGGGCCGCTGGTGCTCGCGGGTCGCCTGGTGCGGGTGCGCGGCGCCGACACCACGGCGCTCGCGGGCGCGACGGTGGTCGCGCACCGCATCACTCCCAGCCGCCAGGGGCCCATCGACTCGACGCGTACCGACCCGTCGGGACGGTTCCGGTTCCGCTTCGCCGCGGACGGCGACACTACCGCGGTCTACGTCGTGTCCACGCGCCACCAGGGGATCGGCTATTTCTCCGAGCCGGTCTCGGCGACCGCGCGCGACGGCGCCGGCGCGCTGGCGCTGGCCGTCTTCGACACCAGCGCCGCCGGCCCGCCGCTCCGCGTCTCCGTCCGCCACCTGGTGCTGACGGCGCCGAAGGAAGACGGCTCCCGTCCCGTGCTCGACATCATACAGGTCGGGAACTCCGGCTCCACGACGCGGGTCGCCGCTGACAGCACGGTCCCGACGTGGACCACCCGCCTTCCCGACGGCATCGCCGAGTTCGCCGTCGGCGAGAGCGAGGTCTCGGCCTCGGCGGTCTCCTACGGGAACGGGATGCTCAGCGTGACGGCGCCGTTCCCACCGGGCGAAAAGCAGGTCGTCGTCTCCTACGTGGTCCCGCGCGGTGCCCGCCGGCTGGCGATCCTCATTGACCAGCCTACCGCGCGGCTCGAGGTGCTGGTCGAGGACAGCAACGTGACGGCGCGCGGCCTGCGCCGCGCGGAGCCCGTGACGCTCGAGGGCCGCCTGTTCGCGCACTTCGTGGCCGACACGGCGAGGGCGGGCGCGGCCCCTGAGCTGCGGTTCGGCGGCGCTCCGGGCGCGGGGCAGCGCCTCTGGTGGATCGCGGTGATCGTCGCCGCGCTCGCGCTAGTGGCCGGCGCGGTCATGGCGCTGCGCCGCGGTCGCGCGGCCCGCGTGCCGGCGGAGGCGCCGCCGCTGCAAACGCTGCTCGCGCAGCTGGTGGCGCTCGACGAGCGCTACGAGGGACGCGAGGAGGGCACGCCGCCGCTGGAGTGGCGGCGGTACCAGGACCGCCGCGCCACGCTCAAGTCGCAGCTCGCCGCGGTCATCGCCGCGGAGTAGTCGCGCCTGAAGGCTTGCGCGGCGGGAATCGCCGCGCGAGATTGCCGCCCACAACTGATCGTCGCGAACGGGGATCTCGG